>JBKPJP010000192.1:0-19100 GCA_046730735.1 Acidobacteriota bacterium
GGCACCACTTTCACGATTACTCTTTCCGCAGTCAAGGTAAACGAGGAACAGACGGTTTGAGCGAGCAACAGCAGGCACGCATTCTGATCGCAGAAGACGAGGCGAATCTGCGCCTGGTCCTGCAAAAGGAATTGGAACGGCTGGGCTATCGTGTGCAAGCAGCGCCCGACGGTGAAGCCGCGCTTCGCAAACTCGAAGAGAGCAACGTCGACGTGTTGCTGTGTGACATAAACATGCCGCGCATGGACGGCATGGAACTTTTGCGTCGCGTGCATCAACGGCCCAACCCGCCGGAAGTGATCATGTTGACGGGCCAGGCGACTGTGGAAACCGCGGTCGAGGCGATGAAGCTCGGCGCTTACGATTATCTGACCAAGCCGTACACGTTGACTGAGCTCGACGTACGCGTGAGGCAGGCTGCCGATAAGCGTCGCTTGCGTGTTGACAATCTGCGCTTGCGCGAACAACTCGCGCGACAGTCGGCGTTGCCGGAGATTGTTTCCGTTTCGGAAGCGATGAAGGAAGCGATTCGTTTGATCGAACGAGTGGCGCCTTCGGAAGCGTCTGTTTTGATCACCGGAGAATCGGGGACCGGGAAAGAGCTCGTGGCCCATGCGATTCACCGGCTATCGAATCGCGCCGAGGCGTCGTTTGTTGATCTGAACTGCGCGGCGTTTCAGGAGTCGTTGCTCGAGTCGGAGTTGTTTGGTTATGAAGCGGGCGCGTTTTCGGGCGCGAAGGGCAGGAAGCTTGGTCTGATCGAGCTCGCGGATGGCGGAACGCTTTTTCTCGACGAAGTGACTGAGCTGCCGGCGCAGTTGCAGGCGAAGCTATTGCGCGCGATTGAGACGCGGACGTTTTTCCGAGTCGGCGGTGTGAGGAAAGTGGAAGTGAACGTGCGTATTGTCGCGGCGACGAATCGAAATCTCGATACGGTAGTGAACGATGGTGTGTTTCGATCGGATCTGCTTTATCGAATTAACGGATTTCAGATCAGTTTGCCGCCGCTGCGCGAGCGGCCTGAAGACATCGAACCGTTGGCGCGTCACCTGCTCAAACAGGTTGCGGGCACCACGCCGCCTGAGTTGACGGAAGAAGCGTTTACTGCGCTGCGTTTGTATGCGTGGCCTGGCAATGTGAGGCAGTTGAAAAATTGTCTCGAGCGCGCGGTGATTCTTTCGAACAATGGCAAGATCACGCTTTCAGAGTTGCCGCCGGAGGTTACGCGTCCGGCAGTAGCTGCGCCGGTGATGGCGAGTGTTCCTTCGAATGCGAGTGGTGAGATGCCCGTTCTGCCGGTTGTTCCTGTTCCAACTGCACCCGGATCGCTGCGCGAAGTTGAACGCCAACAAATTCTCGCGGCGCTCGAACAGACCGGCTGGCACCGCGGTAAGACCGCCGAAATCCTCGGCATCTCTCCTTCAACACTCTATCGCCGCCTGCGAGATTACGACCTCGAACGCCGGCGATAATTTAACAACTTAAGAATAGAACAAGTCAGGAAGAGGGGCTTGCCCCCGCTCTTTGAATTCGAAACAGCGGGGGCAAGCCCCTCTTCCTGACTTGTTCTAGTTTAAGTTTTTAGTTTTTTGCGATCGATCTTGCCGCGATCGTTTTTGGGGAGGGAGTCGACGAACTCGATCCAGCGCGGGTATTTGTAGACTGCGATATTGGTTTTCACGAACTGCTTGATATCTTCGGCGAGTGCATTGCCACGATGGAAACCTTCACGTAACACGACGAACGCTTTCGGCTTCACCAAACCATCAACGTCATGGCCCACCACAGCGCACTCGAGCACCGCTTCGTGCTGTAACAAACAATTCTCAATCTCCGCCGGCGAGACGTATACGCCTGAAACTTTCAGCATGTCGTCAGTGCGACCGTGATACCAGTAATAACCATTCTCATCGACGTGAAACTGGTCGCCGCTCGTGCACCAATCGCCGGCAAATGTCTCTTTCGACTTCTCATGCGCATTCCAGTAGCAAAGCGCCGCCGAGTCGCCTTTGATTCGCAGCGTTCCCATCTCACCCGTGGGAACTTCCTTGCCTTCAGCATCGACAATCTTCGCTTCGTAACCTTCAACTATCCGGCCAAGACTGCCGGGCTTGATATCGCCGGGCCGGTTCGTGATGTAGATATGAAACATCTCAGCGGATCCGATGCCGTCGCAGATGTCCACTCCATACGCGTTCATCCAACGTTCGTAAAGTTCTTTCGGCAAAGCCTCGCCGGCGGAGTAACAGAACCGCAGACTCGAGAGATCTTCTCGCGCAGCGTTTGGCACGTTCAGCATCGAATTTATCATCGTGGGAACAGTCGTGAGGATCGTCGGCCTGTAGCGTTTGATAACTTCAAACATCTTCTCCGCGGTTGAACGTTCAGCAAAGAGTGCGGTGGCACCGCCGACTGCAAACGGAAAGAGCAGATTTGTTCCCGTGGCATAACCGAAGAACAGTTTAGGCACCGACACGGTGAGATCGTCGGCACAGACTCCCATCGTCCGTTTAGCGAAGACCTCGGTATTGAACGGCAGATCGTGTTGGAGATGGACCGCGCCTTTCGGATGGCCCGTCGAGCCGGAAGTGAACAACCAGATCGCTATGTCGTCGCGCCGCGTGTCAGCCGGTGAACACTCTTCCGAAGCCGCGTTCACGATTTGACTGAATCTCACCCAACCGTTTTCGGGCAACTCGCCGTTATCACCGACAACCAACACGGCGCGCAAATACCGCGCACTCTCAGCCGCTTCAACAAACGTCTTCAGCAGTGATTCATGAACAACTGCGACTTTCGCGCGTGTGTAGTCGAGGTAATACTCATAATCGGCGACCGGCAGCAACGGATTGACCATCGTGATCACCGCGCCAATCCGGGCTGCTCCAAACCACGTCCAAACAAACTCCGGACAATCAGGCAGGACCATCAGCACACGATCTTCGATGTTCGCTCCCAGTTCGCGCAACGCATTGCCCGTGCGATTCGACAGTCGCGCGACATCGCCGTAGGTCCATGTTTGATCTTCAGAGTACAGGCAGACCTTGTTCTCCCGGCCTTCCTCCAGATTGTGGTAGAGGAAGTAGTCGGCCATGTTGAACCGTTCTGGAAATGGAGGCATTACTCTTTCTTCGCCTGCGACTGAAACACACCCTCGAGAAACTTCGCCAATGCAGCTTCGTCTTCCGGACTACTCGAGTTGAACTTCAAGGCGAAACCAATGTCCGAAGCATGGTCGACAACTTCAGCCCAGAAGTTAACTGCCTGACTTTCGGTGAGTTGAATCTCCAGCCGGATGAGTTCCTTTACCTCAACCGTCCCGCCTGTGAGCACGAAGCAACCGGTGCGGCTCAGATCGGTAACGGTGGCGTCGTCGCGCGACATCGCCCCTTCCCAACGAGCGGCGAGCTTCACTCGCGCACGGGGCGCCTTTCTTCTCTCTATCTCCATTGATGGTCCTTCGCTTCAGTGTGCAAACGGACAACCGCTTTCGCCGTGCTTCACGTCGAGATAGGTGCGTGCTTCCCAGAGTTCGGGGAAGAATTTCTTGTCGAGCGTGGTTTTAAGATACCCGATTCCTTCGGAGCCGCCGGTGCCGCGCTTGGCGCCCACCATGCGCTCGACCATCTTGATGTGATGCGAGCGCCAGAGCGCGAAGTATTCATCGTGTTCGAGTAATGCTTCGGAAAGTTGAAACTCTTCGTAGCGCTGCTCGAAGTGAGTGAGAACTTCGAGCACTGCCCGGGTGCGTGCTTCGTAAGCCTTCTTTTGCTCTGCCGGATCGGCGTCTGTCGAGGTGAGCGGCGCTGTTAGACCACGACGTTGCAGGACGCGATAGAAACAGTCTGCGAGCGTTGGACCAGTCATGCGCGCCTGGATACGAGCATGAGCAAATTCGTCATTCGCGAACTCACGCACAATAGTCTTATCTTTCAAGCCCGAAGAAAACTCAATCTCGCGAAACTGCATCGACTGAAAACCACTCGCTGGATTCAGCTCGTCACGAAACGCGAGAAAACTGATCGGCGTCATGGTTTCGAGAATGTGAATCTGCTGTACCAGCAACTTTTCAATCGCGACAATGCGATTCACCGCGCGCGTGGCCGCCGGCACACGATCTTCTTCCAACAACTGAATCGCCGCGTCGAGCTCGTGCAGGATCTGTTTGAACCAGAGTTCGTAAGCCTGGTGGACCGTTATGAACAGGAGCTCATCGTGATGAGCCGGACTGGAAAGACAATCCTGAAGGTTGATTAAGTCCTGAACACGAAGATACTTGTTGTAGGAGAGCGGGGGATTGTTGCCGTAGTCGTTGGCCATCTAGAATGCGGCTCCCACCGTTTCATGTGCTCGAAGAGTTTCAGAGTCGCTGATCTTTTTCATTTCCTGAATGACGAGTTCCAGTTCGTTGTCGGTGGTGTAGAAGTGCGGCGAGATGCGAATACCGGCGCCGGGCCGGTAGTCGATGATGAACTCGCGCCGGATCAGTTCCTTCGCCATCGCTGCCGCGTGTTCGTGCGCGACCGTGATAGTGCCGCCGCGTTGTGCCGCATTTTTTGGACTGGTAACTCTGAAGCCCGCTTCTTCCGCCAGGTTGATGAGATATTCTGTTTGTCGCACATTCTTCGCGCGAATCTTCTCGACACCGATCTCATTGATGATTTGATAGCCGGAGATCGCCGCATAAAGAGCCGGGATAGCCGGCGAACCGTGCAGGAAGCGCGTGATGTTGGGCGCGTATTTTAGCGACGCGTCGAAGGAAAACGGCGCTTCGTGGGCCATCCAACCGGTCGTTTTGGGCTCGAGTGTATTTTGCAGGTCGGACCTGACGTAGAGATAACCTGCGCCTGGTCCACCGCAGAGCCATTTCACCGAGCCGCCCGTGGCGAAGTCGGCATTGAGTTCCTTGACACTGAAAGGCACTGTGCCGGCGGATTGATAAGTGTCGAGCACGACCATCGCGCCGACTTCATGCGCGCGATCGATGATCGCCTTAGCGTCCTGCAGAAACGCACTCTTGAAGAGTACATGCGAGAACGGGACGAGCAGCGTCGTCTCGTCTATTGCCGCGAGCATGCGCTCCAACGGCACAGTGATGCCGTCGTCTGACTTCACTGTTTCAATCTGCAGGTTGCCGTCACGTGCGTGAGCTTCGTAAACGTACATCACAGAAGGGAAGTTGAGTTCCGAATAGACGATCTTGTTGCGCTGTGGTGTTGGCTCGAGACACGAAAGAATGAGTGACTGGCAGATGGAGACGTTCTGGTGCATGACAACCGTGCCCGGATCGGCGCCGATGATGCGCGCGATCTCGTTGCCGACGGTTACGGGCATGTCCCACCAACCTTCCGCCCACGCGCGCACGCCGCGCGTCGCCCAAATGTCTGCGTATTCGTGCAGCCGATCGTAAGTGCCTCGGGGCATTGCGCCAAGACTGTGCGAAATCAGGTAGACAGTCTGCTCGAGAATCGGAAATTCACTGCGCCACTTAAGTAAGTCGTCAGACACGCAATCATCCTCCTGCCAATGATTAATTTAACAGATTACGCATATCTCGCGTAATCCGGTAATCTGTGGAACGAGAACATGTGGAAATTTGCGAATCCAATCCGGCATCAGATACCTGAGACGCGCTGGCCCACGGCTGAGGAAGCATCGCGCTCGCGGCTCTTTAGTCCGATTGCCATAGGAAAACTCGAAGCACGGAGCCGCACGTGGGTGCCGGCGATGGTGCCCTGGCGCGCGACGGAAGATGGCTTCGTAACGCAACAAAATCTTGACTGGTACCGACGTTTTGCCGAAGGGCGGCCGGGTGTGCTGGTCGTTGAAGCGACTGGCGTGCGTGACATTCCGAGTGGTCCATTACTTCGCATCGGCGACGATCGCTTTATTCCCGGATTGCGCAAACTCGTCGAGGCTGTGCGTGAAGCGAGCGAAGGACAGACGCTGCTGTTTATTCAGATCATCGATTTTCTTGCGGTGAAGCGGCGTCCTGAAAAGGCGAAGTACTTTCAACGCTTTTTACAAGTTGACGATCAGCATCGTCGTGCCTTAGCAGAGGTTATTGGCAAGACGGTTTCCGACGATGAAGCGCGCGAGTTTCTTCAGAATGCCGATGATGAAATTGTCGCTGCTGTGCTTCGGCCGCGGGAATTGGAGGCATTACAGTTTGGTTATCGAGAGCGTGTTACCGACATGCACTTGGACCATGTTCGCAAACTGCCGCGTGAACTGCCCGCGATCTTTGCGGCGGCTGCGGAACGAGCGTGCGAGGCCGGCTTTGATGGAGTTGAGCTGCACTACGCGCACGCCTACACGATGGCGGGATTCTTGAGTGCTCAGAACGATCGTGATGATGGTTATGGTGGTTCGCGAGAGAATCGTGTGCGATTGCCGCTCGAGGTTTATCGTGAAGTGCGCAGCACGGTTGGTGATGATTTTATCGTTGGAGTGCGGTTTCTCGCGGATGAAGTGATTGCCGGTGGCAGTCGTGTTGAAGATGCGATCTATTACGCGAAGGAGTTTGCCGCCGCTGGTTTTGATTTCCTGTCGCTTTCGAAGGGCGGCAAGTTTGAAGACGCGCAACCGCCGAAGGTGGGCCAGGCTGTTTATCCTTACACAGGACAGAGTGGCTATGAGTGCATGCCTACGGTTTTGTCTGATGCGATTGGTCCATTCGGACGAAACGTGCCGCTCGTTGCGGCAATCAAGAGTGCTGTTAACAACGCTGGATTCAACCCGCCGATTGTCGCGACGGGTGGAATCTCAACGTTTGAACAGGCTGAAGAGATCCTGCGCAACAGTCAGGCGGATATCGTCGGCATGGCGCGCCAGGCGCTCGCCGATCCGGATTGGTTCGAAAAAGTAAGGCTCGGTCGCGGTGATGAAGTGCGTCGTTGCACGTATACGAACTACTGTGAAGCATTGGACCAGGCGCACCGGCCCGTGACGTGTAAGCTGTGGGATCGCGTTGATCTTGACGAACCGGGAATCGCGACTGTCGATGGGGGTCGCCGGCGTCTGGAGCCGCCGCCCTGGTGATGTTATCCGCGTTCCTTTGCGTAATCCGCGGCAAACTTAGGATCGCGACGCTTTAAATCCTCATAAGTAACCCGCCCGCTTCGAGTCATCAAAGTGTACGCCAATTCCAACGGAGTCAGATGCATATACTCACGCGCGTTCTCAAACCACACCATGCTTTCGAATGCCGCTGCCTGGTAACCCTGAATTACGGGTCGCCGTGTTGTCTCAAAATTCGTGAGCGCCTCAGAAACACTTGTGCTTTCGTGAAAAGCCTCAGCGAGCGCGATCGCATCTTCCATCGCGAGCTTCGTGCCGGAGCCGATAGAAAAATGCGCTGTGTGTAACGCGTCGCCAAGCAGCACGACATTATCGAAATGCCAGTTTCTGTTTTTAACGAGCAGAAAATTGATCCATTTCGAGTTGTTCGAGAGCAGCTTGTGGCCTTGAAGATCGTTGGCGAAAACTTGACCGAGGTATTCGCGCGTCGCCTCGTCATCCATGCCTTCCAGTCCGGCGTTGGCCCATGTCTGCGGATCGCATTCGACAATGAACGTGCTGGTAGTCGGATTGAACTTGTATGAGTGAGCCGCAAACACGCCCGCGTCGTTTTCACGAAACGTCAACGTCAGTCCGTGGAAGAGTTGATTTGTGCCGTACCAGATGTAGCGATTGGCACGCAGGTCGAGTTCAGGTTGGAACTGCTCGGCATACCGAACGCGGACAGAGCTGTTGACTCCATCCGCAGCTAACAACAGATCGCAATCGCTTCTCAACGCCTCGACATCGTTAATCTCTGTTCTAAACTCGACCTCTACCCCGAGCTGCTCAGCACGCCGCTGCAGGATCTTGAGCAATTGCAGCCGCGCGATTCCGGAAAAGCTGTTCCCATGAATCGAGATCTTCGTATCTCGATGCACGACATCAACATTGTCCCACGCTGCAAACTGTTTTGTTATCTCGGCATGCGATTCTTCATCCGCCGCGCGGAGATTAGCCAGCGTTTTCCCCGAGAACACAACTCCCCAACCAAAAGTATCATCCGGCCCATTGCGCTCGTAGATCCTGATCTGATGCGACCCTTTGGCCTTCTTCATCAGGATCGCAAAATACAACCCCGCCGGCCCTCCACCTATGACATTGATCTTCATTAGTTTTTGGTCTAACCAGCGCCGAAGGCGCGGAATATGAAAGCCAGGGGCAAGCGCGAGCGAAGCGGAGCGCGTCGCCCCTGGGTTACGAAATAAAAATTCACGCTCAGCCCTGAAAGGGCGAAATACTATTTCGGCCTTTCAGGCCTCGGCCTTGCTTTGGTGTGGTTAACCAGGGGCGGCGACGCGCTTTCGCGCTTGCCCCTGGCTGTCATATTCCGCGCCGTTGGCGCTCTTGAGTCCAAGCCATTCACACCGATGACCTAACTCAAACGCTGGTATTTCAATCAAAAACCTTCCGCTTTTGGATCGAAGCCATAGGCGCGGATCACGTCCTCGCGTAGCAGGACGCGAGCAATGAATCTCCCTCTAATTTCTTCGGAATCTGCCTGGGGATAACGATGATGCAAGTCAGCAAGGACGAGTTGACGCATTGTCTCAGTTAGACTAAATGCCAGGGAGAGTTTTTGCTCTGGTGAAAGCTTTCGCATTAATTCGATCTGTTTGCGTTGCGCTTTGGGAGTTGTATCTGGCGAAAGCGGTTTCATCTCACTGTTCCTTCAAAAGCTGGCCGGCGATTACCAGCTTCTGGATCTCGGAGGTGCCTTCGTAGATGCGTAACGCGCGGACGTCGCGATAGAGACGTTCGACGACGGTGCCGCTCACGAGACCCGTGGCGCCGTGAATTTGAACGGCGCTGTCGATGATCCTGAACGCAGCTTCCGTGGCGAACAACTTCGCCTCGCTCGCCTCGCGCGTGATTCTATCGGCGCCGTTATCTTTCGCGTAAGCAGCGCGATAGACGAGCAGGCGCGCGGCGTCGAGCTCAGTGATCATGTCGGCTAGTTTGGCCTGGACAAGTTGATGCTCAGAAAGCAAACATCCGAATTGCTTGCGATTTGACGAATAACGAACTGCCTCGTCCAACGCGCGTCTCGCCATGCCGCACGCCGCCGCTCCAACACTGGCGCGAAACGTGTCCAGGGTTTCCATCGCGAGCTTAAAACCATCGCCTTCGCTTCCCACCATATCTTCCGCCGGCACGCGACACTGATCGAACGCGATCTCTCCGATCGGATGTGGCGCAATCAACGGTATTGGTTCGACGACGCGAAAGCCCTGCATCTTCGAACCAACCACAAAAGCCGATATCGCCGGGCGACCATCTTCGCGCGTACCGGTTTTGGCAAACACGAGATAGAAATCAGCAATGCCTGCGTTTGAAATGAACCGCTTGCGACCGTCGATGACGTACGTTTCACCATCACGACGCGCAGTTGTTTGAATACCGGCAACGTCCGAGCCGGCATTAGGCTCAGTCAGAGCGAAGGCGGCAATGGCCTTTCCATTGGCGGCGCGCGAGAGCCAAAAGTCACGCACGTGATCGGGCGCGGCGCGAGCGATCGCATAGGTGCCGAGTCCCTGCATGACGAAGGCGAGGTCCGCGAGCGCGGATGAGTATGCGAGCTCTTCACGAATTAAACAGAGCGCACGAATGTCGAGCTTCGACTCGGCGACTGCGTAGCTCAAAATCCCTGCGCGCGCCAGGAGATGTACGAAGTCTCTCGCGAGGTCTTCGATATCTTCTTCGACCGCGGCACGTGGTTCGATTTCCTGCGCGACAAACTGCGCCACGCTTTGCGCGAGATCGCGGTGTTCCTCAGTGAAAAAGGGAAGTTGGGAGACTAGCCGGTCCATCGTCACTTAAACTTTGCTTCTCGTTTCGCCACAAAGGCTTCGTATGCTTCGCGATAATCCGGATGTTGCATGCAGATCGCCTGAGCCTGCGCTTCACTTTCCAGCGCGGCCAGTAAATCCATGTCCAACTCGCGATTGAGCATCTCTTTGGTCTTGCCGAGTGCGAACGCGGGACCGCGGGCGAGTTTGCGTGCGAAATCATTCGTGGCGCTCGCGAGCTCTGCTGCCGGAACTACGCGATTGTAAAGTCCGATGCGTTCGGCTTCGCCGGCGCTGACGAAATCTCCAGTGAAAAGCATTTCAGTGGCTTTCGAGAATCCAACCACACGTGGCAGCAGATACGACGCAGCCATATCCGTACCGGCCAGGCCGACCTTCACAAACAGAAACGCGATCTTCGCTTCTTCCCCTGCGATGCGAATGTCTGAAGCAAGTGCGATACAGGCACCGGCGCCGGCAGTGGTGCCATTCAGACTGGCGATGACCGGTTTCGGAAGCAGGCGTATGTTCCGGATGAGCTCACAGGTCATGCGAGTGAACTCGAGCAGTCCTTCCATGTTCCGGCTGAAGAGTTCGCCAATGATGTCGTGCACATCACCGCCCGAACAGAAAGCTCGTCCGCTTCCAGTGATCACAACTACGCGCACCGAACTCTCATCGCGCAGTGCCGCAAACGTGTCAGTCAATTCACGATAAACTTCAAACGTCAGTGCATTCAGACGTTCGGGCCGGTTCAAGGTGATGGTCGCGATGCCGTGTTCATCCTGTTCGTAGAGAAAGGAGGTCGGTTGTTTCATATCACCGCCATCGCTTCGATTTCCAGTTTCGCCGCGTCGTCGAGCAGACTGGCTACCTGGACCAGTACCATCGCCGGAAAATGGTTTCGCATGTGTTTTCGATAACGTATACCGACTGCCATGGTTTGGGCTAGATACTCCTGCTTGTTCGTCACATAGATCATCATTCGAACGATGTTGTTTGACTCGCCTCCAGCAGCTTTCACCACTGTAATTACGTTGGCCAACGCCTTATCGAATTGCTCGGCGAAGTTATCGCTGACAATCTTGTTGTTTTGGTCCGAGGCGATCTGACCGGCGACAAAAAGCAGTTTGCCACCACCATCTACAAGCACGCCATGTGAGTAACCAATGGGCGCACCAAGGTCTTTAGGATTGATTAACGTGTAAGACATAGTGAGGATAGGTTAACAGATCCGCGTTTACCCGCGTAAATCTTACAGCAGCTTATCGAGTCGAGAAGCGAGTTGATTGGCGAGATTGCCGCTCGGATCGAGACCGCCGATTGGCCCACCCGACATGTTTCCTTCTTTGTCGAGAATAACGATTGACGGAAGCTGGTCCACGCCAAACTTCTTCGAAACAGCCCCGTCTTGATCTCTGAGCACAGTTACTTTCAAGCCATACTTCTGTGCGAAATTCCGTAGCTGTTCGTCACTCGCGAAATTCTTCGATTTGGGATCGTCTGACTCAGTGCTGACCCAGTAGACCACGACGCCGCGATTGCTGTACTCGTCGGCAAGCTTTCGCACGCCCTGGAGTTGCGTTCGGGACAGCGGTAACCAGGACGCGCCGAACGCCAGCACCACGATCTCGCCCTTGAGGCTTTCAGAAGTAACAGTCTGCCCGTCAGTGGATCGCAGTGAGAAGCCGACCCGCTGATTGGTTGGGTTTTGCGCCAAAGCGGCGCAAGTGGCCAGTAAAATCAACAATCCGGCCAAACCCCGTTCTTTTATATTTGGAACCATCTTTCTCCTTGCGAACGCCTGGGGCGCTCGACTGTGCATTAGATGAATGCGTCGAGAGTTTCGTTGGTCCGTGGCCGCGGCGGCTCGGGCGCCGGTTTTCCTATAACTTCCTGATGCAGGGTGAGGTAATCATCCCACGTATCCATGTCGCGGGCAATGTAAGGTGAGTCAACTGGCACGCGTGCAACGGCAGTTTGATGAGCATCGAAAAGCGTGCGCAGGCCGCCGCTGGCGTCGAGGTTGAGCAACTCGGGCTTGAAGCTGAGATCTACGAGGACGGGATGACCGCCACGACCGTTCCAGGTTGGCACGATCAAACGGGAGCCTTGCTGCCAGTACTCGGTTAGTGTGGAGACGACTGTACGTGGAACCGCGGGGTGATCGACGAGCGCGATCAGTGTTGCCTCGCATGCTTCGGGAAGTGCTTTCACACCCGCGGCGATTGAAGCACCCATCTCGCTTTCGGGATCACTGTTGACTGCAAAAATCACCGAGCGACTATCTAATTTTTTGCGCACTTCATCAGCGCGATGGCCCACCACAACAACGATCGTTTCGACGCCGCCTTGTTGGAGGTAGTCGAGACAGCATTCGATAACAGTCTTGTCGCCGAAGGGAAGAAGAGGCTTGAACGCGCCCATGCGTCGTGATTGACCGGCGGCGAGGAGAATTGCTGCGACGTGATTCACACCGTTTGGAGGTCTCGTAGCGCGCGCAATGTATATTGTCGCGCCATCTGCTTGCGCCACTGATACACAAAATCGGTGTTATCGAGCGGTCGTGCTTTAACGTATGCGGCTTCGGCGGCAGCCTGGATTTGATCTTCCGAGAGAGGCTTTCCGATCAATGCAGTCGCAGCTTCTTTTATCTCAACTGGAGCCGGCGCGATGCCGCCGAGCACGATGCGAGCATCTTTAACGGAGCTACTGTCAGTTGAGATCCATGTCGCCACGCCCAGCACTGGAAAATCGAAAGCGCCACGGCGGCGCAGTTTCTGATACGAAGCGCGCCAGCCGTTTGTAGGCGGCAGTTGAATATCCACCAACAACTCGTCGGGACGTTTGTGCAGGTAATTGATGCCGTCATCGTTATACAGTCCGGCCGCATCGACGACGCGCTCGCCCAGGGTCGAGGCGAATCTAAGCTTCGCGCCGATGGCTACCATGACTGGCACGAGGTCTGACGACTGTACGGCCCAACATTTCGAACTGCCGGGCGCGACCCAGCAAACGTCGCCGTCTTTTTTGAGACAGAAGTTGATACCTTTGCGCCATTCGTAATTCTGATCGTAGTAGTTACAGCGAGTATCGAGCAGCAGGTTCCCGCCGATGGTACCCATGTTTCGCAATATGGGTGTTGAGATTGTGCGGGCGGCACGCGCGACAACCGGGTAATCGCGATTGACGATGGGATGTTCGCAGATATCGGTCAGTATTACTGAGGCCCCGATGCGCAAGCCGCTGCTGCCATCACCGGTTATCTGATTAAGTTCCGCGAGACGCATCACCGAGATCACAGTCTGTGGCATCTGCTGGCGTCGCTTCATGTAGGGATATATATCAGTACCGCCGGCGACGAACTGGCCCGCAGGCCCCACATCCCCCATAATTCTCACCGCCTCCGCGATCGTCTGCGGAGTGCGGTATTCAAATTTCGGCAGCCGCATCATACCGTTTCCTATACTGTCTTCCGTCTAGTGCGCGGAGATGACTTTCGAGAACGAGCTGGAACCTTGCGCGCTCGCGCTGCTTGTTGTTTGGCTGCTTTCGCGATGACTCGCAAAGCTTCGTTGACGTCTCTATCGTCAGGAAAAGCCTCTCTTACATCCCGATCTAACAAAACCACATTAGTACCGGAACGAAAACGCTCCGCGTAAATGCCCCGCCCCACCATTTTCATTTTAGAGAAGTCATACTCTGGGAGCATGTCATCATCATCAAAGTCTTTTTCCTTCATTTTCTTTTTCATATAGCTGTCTCTCGTGTCTTGTTGCTTTCCGAGCACTGATTAGTCTGACCTTATCGCCGACCATAGTGTGCGAAATGACTAGCACTCGCCCGAGATCTGATATTCCTAAAGTAAGGAACCTTTGTTCATGTCTTGAGTGTGCATCGTCATAGAAGGTGATGGCAAATACGTCATTAAACACCATCATTCCTTCTCGAAAAGAAACACTATGTTTGCGTAAGTTACGCTGAGCCTTTTCCGAATCCCATTCAAATTCAAGAAAGTTCTCTTCCATCTAAGTCACGAATGCACTGCAACTCGCGGCATCTCACTGCCGTCGCCGCCTTCGGCAGGCGTCAGGATGCGCTGGGGGTCGGGCCAATCAACTGCCGGGACGGAGGCGGGGCCGAAGCGTCCCTGGCGCCCACGTGACTTGTCTTTCAACGCTCGTAACACCTTTTCGGGAGTGATTGGCACTTCGTCAATTCGCACTCCCACAGCGTTATAAACCGCATTCGCGACTGCCGGGGGCACCGGTAACAAGGGTCCCTGGCCCACCTCCTTCGCGCCGTATGGTCCATTCGGATCCGGGTCTTCGATCAAGTACGTCTTAACGTCGCACATCTCCATCGTCGTTGGACTCTTGTACTCCAGCAGCGACGGAAACTTATGTACGACGTTGCGATTCTCGCGATAGGCCATCTCTTCCATCAGGATCTCGCCCAGACCCATGTAGACACTGCCCTCGACCTGGCCCATCACGAGCATCGGATTAATCGAGCGACCAATGTCGTGCGCGATCCAAATACGCTCAACCACCACCATTCCCGTATCCGGATTAACATCAACTTCAGCGACAGCAGCCGAGTAGCTGTACGCCGGTGATGGTCCAACTCCGGATCCTTTGTACTTACCCGGCGAGCGCGGCGGCTTGTAAGAACCAACCGTTCCAATCGTGCCAAACTTCGACTCCGCCAGCACAACCGCTTCCGCAAATGAAACTCCCACTTCCGGATTCTCAACGTCAAACACACGCCTTTCAGCAAGCGAAAGATTCTCGATTGGAACACCAAGCTTCTCCGCGACAGCCAGCACCAGCAGTTCACGTGCCCGCTCGGCGGCTTGAATCGCGGCATTACCGGTCATCAAAGTCACGCGACTCGAATAGCTGCCGAGATCCACGGGCGTCAGATCTGTGTCTGCTGTGACTACCCTTATGTCAAACGGATCGATCCCTAGAATTTCGGCAACGATGTAAGCGAGTATCGAATCCGAACCCTGCCCGATGTCCGTCGAGCCGCACATCACACATACGCCGCCCTGTCGATCGAGACGAAGCTGCACGCCCGATTGTGGCATGTTGTTCCAGTAAATCGGCAACCCCGCGCCGCAAATATAAGAGCTACACGCGATTCCGATGCCTTTGCCCAAGGGTAACTTGCGATTCGTTTGGTCCCACGAAAAGCGTTCGTGCCAACGCGAGCCTTCGACAACTTTGTCGATGCACTGCCCGAGCCCCATACTGCCGATACGCAGGTAATTGGCCGTCACTGAATCGGGCGCGACAAGATGACGCCTTCGAATCTCAACGGGATCGAGCGCGAGTTGCTCGGCGATTTTGTCGAGGTGGACTTCGAGCGCGTAACGCGGTTGCGGTGTGCCGTGCCCGCGTTTTGGACCACACGGCGCTTTGTTTGTAAAAGTGCGCAGTCCCTGAAACTTGTAACGTGGCACGTCATACGTCACTGTTTGTAAAGCGCCCGTGTAGAACGTACTCGCAACGCCGTAACTACCGTACGCACCACCATCGAGATATGACTGAAAATGCATCGCGGTGATCGCACCGTCGTTCTTCACGCCGGTCTTCACTCGCATCAACACCGGATGACGCCCGCGATGGCAGTAAAAGACTTCTTCGCGCGTCAGCGTCACCTTCACTGGTCGTCCGGTAAGCATCGATAACTTGCAAACCACCACTTCGTGATTGAAAGGATCGCTCTTGCCGCCAAAACCGCCACCGTTCGGAGTCGCAATCACGCGAATGTGACTAGCAGGCAGACCAAGGACTTTCGCGAGCGCGCGATGGACGTAATGTGGCGTTTGAGTCGAACTCCAAAGGACTATCTTCCCGTCTGAATCGAAGTGCGCGACGGCAGCGTGCTGCTCTAACGGCAGATGCGTATTGCCTTCGTAGAAGAATGTGTCTTCACGGACGAGATCCGCTTCAGCGAAACCTTCTTCGACGTTGCCGAACTCGAGCGAGACTTTCTTGTGAATGTTGCCGCTGTCGCCGTAGTCGTGAATACGAGGCTCGTCGATCAGCACCGCTTCATCAATGGACGAAATCGTTTCGAGTGGCTCGTATTCGACTTCAATCAAGTTCATCGCATCGAAAGCGACGTCTTCATCGATCGCTGCAACCGCTGCAACGGGGTCGCCGATGAAGCGCACCTTATCGACGCAGAGCGCGTGTTCATCCTGGCTGACAGGCAGGATGCCGTACGGAATCGGGAAGTCTTTCCCGGTGACAACAGCAAAAACGCCGGGCATCGCCAGCGCTTTGGAAACGTCGATACTCTTAATCAACGCGTGCGGCAAATGTGAGCGCAAGAGTTTGCAATACAACATGCGCGGCAAAACGATGTCGTCCGCAAACTTCGTTTGCCCGACACACTTCGCGCGCGCGTCAACCTTGCGAAAAGGTTTGCCGACCACGTTGAGATTTTTATCCACAGATTTCACAGATTAATCTAACCCGTAAACACTTTTCTTGGGCAATTCAAACTCTTCGCCGCGCATGCGCGCAGCCGCCAGTTCCACCGCCTCGTAGATTTTAATATAACCGGTGCAGCGACACAGATTGCCTGACAATGCTTCCTGTATCTCAGCGCGTGAAGGGTTTGGCGATTTCTTCAACAACTCTTCAGCTACAAGCAGGAAACCGGGTGAACAATAACCGCATTGGGCTGCGCCGAGATCAGCGAATGTCTGCTGCAACGGATGAAGCTCAGGTCCTTGCGCCATTCCTTCGATCGTCTTTACATCACGACCCTCGGCATCGAGACCAAGCATCAGGCACGAAAGAATCGAACGCCCATCGACGAGCACAGCGCAGGTCCCACATTCGCCAAGCTCGCAGCCGTGCTTCGTGCCGGTGAGATTCAGATCCTCACGCAAAACTTCCAGCAACGTCTTGTGCGGTGCGAAGGCGACCTCGGTCTTTTCGCCGTTGAGGGTGAAATCGATGTGCTTCTTACTGTGGAGCGGCAACGTCTTTCTTCTTCACTTTATTCAAAATCGTGTTGTCAATCAGTCGCGTCTTGCCGACGTACGCCGCCACGGCGATCAGGGTCGGCCGCTCATCGATGCGGTCCACTTTCTCCAGTGTCTCCGCGTCAGCGACTGTTACATAATCCAAACGGGCGCGTGGTTCCGCTTCAATAGTGTTACGAACCACGTCCATGATCCGATGCGCGTTACGCTCGCCTTCCTTGAAAGCCGCCTTGGCCTGGACGAGGGCTTTGTGAATCACGGTGGCTGAGTTTTGCTCGTCGGAAGTCAGGTAAAGATTGCGCGACGAAATCGCGAGCCCTGAATCCTCACGCACGATCGGGAGGATAACAATCTCGGTATCAAACGCGAGGTCTTTAACCAAACGACGAATGACCAGCGCCTGTTGGGCATCCTTCTGACCAAAGAACGCAAAGTCAGGCCTGATGGTGTTGAACAGGATCGTGACCACCGTTGCGACTCCGCGAAAGTGGCCCGGACGCGAAGCACCCTCGAGTTGCTCCGAGAGTCCTTCCACGTTGACGTAAGTCGAGAAGCCCTTGGGATAAATCTCTTCGACAGTCGGCGCAAAAATGTAATCGACGTTGTAGTCCGTTAGTAGCGCAGTGTCTTTGGTCAGATCGCGCGGGTAGTGCTCGAAGTCTTCGCCTGGTCCAAACTGCGTCGGATTGACAAACACTGAAACAACGACAACATCGCACATTCGTCTCGCTTCACGGACCAGACTCAGGTGTCCTTCATGGAGTGCGCCCATCGTCGGCACCAGACCCACAGTCTTATCCTGTTCACGGCGGATTTTGCGCGCGACGGAACTCATGCGCTGGCGGCGATTGATGATCTCCATAATTGAGGTTGGATTTAAGACTTCTCGGTCTCTGAGTCTCTCGCTGGAGTTTCGATATGAAGTTGCTCCGCCGCTTCAGCGGGTAGCGCATACGACTCCGCTTCGGATGGATAGGTGCCGTTTCTGACGTCGTCCGCGTAACGGGTCACTGCGTCCGTGATCACTTCACGCAAGTTCGCATACGGACGAACGAAGCGAGCCTGTTTACCAAACGACAGCCCGAGCATATCGTGCAGGACCAGTACCTGAATGTCACAGTGAACACCGGCGCCGATTCCGATCGTCGGAATGCTGATGCTCTCGGTGATCACTTTAGCTATCTCGCGAGGCACGACTTCAAGGACGACCGCAAACGCGCCGGCGTCTTCCATTGCTTTTGCGTCGTCGATTAACTGTTGCGCTGCCTTGGCCGTTTTACCCTGCACTCGATACGCGCCGAGTTGATTGATTGACTGTGGTGTCAGACCGATATGGCCCATGACGCTGATCTCTTCATCGACCAGCCGTTTCACAAGGTGAACGCGTTTATGTCCGCCTTCGAGTTTGATTGCTTCGGCGCCGCCTTCCTTCACGAGGCGCAACGCGTTTTTGACGGCATCGTCATCGCCGGTGTGAAAAGATCCGTACGGCATATCGACGACCAACAACGCGCGTTGCACTGCGCGCCGCACGGCCTTCAAATGGATCAATATGTCCTCGAGCGTCACGGGCACCGTGTTGCCATAACCAAGCACGACATTGCCGAGACTATCACCGACGAGAATCACGTCGATTCCTGCTTCATCAACGATGCGCGCAGTTGGATAGTCGTACGCTGTGAGACAAACGAGGCGTTCGCCACGTTGCTTACTTAATCGCAAAGACGGTGCACTGACCTTTTCCGGCCTCTCAGGCTTCAAATATGGCATCTTTAGTTCTCTTTACACCACGAGATGTGGACAATTGAATTGCCAGTGAAACGGGAAATCAGGAAATGTCGAGGGCGTGATAACAAGTGTGCGGGCATTATAGTCTTCACGGATTACACAATCAATTGCCGGAATCCGTAGATTTAACCGGTTTCCAGCGGGCCACGGCTGACCGGTCGTTGATTTCGGACAACAATTCACTAATCGATTTTCCGAGCACCGGGTGAACGAGGTCCGGCACGAGCTCATTGAGTGGCACTAAAACAAAACGACGAGCGGCAAGTCGTGGATGAGGAACAGTCAGAAACTCTGTTTCGACTTGTTGATCTTTAAAAATAAGCAGGTCGAGATCAATCGTGCGTGGACCCATGCGAACATCGCGCGTGCGACCGAGTGCATATTCGATTCGTAACAACCGGGCGAGTGTTTGCGAGGGCGAGGGAAGCGTCGTGCCCCGCAATTCGGCCACCATGTTC
>JBKPJP010000193.1:0-7995 GCA_046730735.1 Acidobacteriota bacterium
CAACAACGTATCGACATTCCCAGGCGACGAACGCTGCGGCGTCGCACCAACAACGATCGACACGAAGCAAAGCAAGAGAAACAAGTGAACTAAACGCATTAACTTGATTCCAGCCATGAGAAGCACAAAAGGCACAAACGCTCGTCGAAAGACGTTTGTGCTTCTTGTGCCTTCTTGTGGCAATAATCGTTAGAAGATGAACTTGAGGGAGAACTCCATCTGCCGGCGCCGCTGCTCGCTGATGTCGCGCCCGAATTCCCCTTCATTGTTGAAGTCGGCCTTCGGAAACGAACGGTTCACGCGATTCAGCACGTTGTAAGCAGAGAATCGGAATTGGATATTGAACGCCTCGCTGATCGCGCTGATCGGGAAGTTCTTGAAGAGCGACGCATCCCAGTAAAACTGTGGATCTCCACGAAACACGTTGCGACCAAGCGTACCTATCCGCGGAGACTTGGCGCCGCCCGGGAAATTGTCGGGATCGCCCGCGAACACTTTCGTCACCGCACATCTAAACGCATTGCGATTGAGCTGGCGTCCCTGAGCTCTTTGCGCATCAGTCGGTGTCGGATCTCCGATGAGGTCCACACGCCCGCCATCGCACGTGACGTTATAGACTGGTCCACTCTGCCACGTCACGATGTTGTTGAACTGCCACCCACCGACCGCGGCGTCCAGCGCCCGGTTCATATCAGACCCATAGCGGCGGCTACGCCCAATGGGAAGATCCCAAACATTCGCGAACGTAAAGCGATGTCTAACGTCGGTATCCGAGCTGGCGCGCTCGAGCCCGGGCCTTGTCGGATCATCCGGACCACAGTCGCGCGCACCCGCACCGTTCGCACAGATGCCGCCGGGTGAGTCGTCGATTGCGTGTGCCCATGTGTATGACGCCAAAAGCGATAGTCCTTTTACAAACCGCTTTTCGAGTTTGCTTTGCAACGCGTTGTAACTCGAACTGCCGATGTATCGTGTGGCCGTGATGGCATTTGAACTACCGGGAGATACCAGTACCACTTCGCGCGAACCGGGACCACCCTGATCGTTACCCGTGCCGATGTTCTGAAGCACTAAGAGATTTCGACCCAGCGATCCGACATACGCAACTTCTCCAAGCCAATTGGGCCTGAACTCCCACTGCCCGGTCAGGTTGTACTGATGATACATCTCGTCGTGGCGGTTCGGATCGTTGAAGAGAATGAGACCGCCACTCGTAGGCGCGGCGAAGCTCGTGCCCGGCGCCGCCACCGTAAACGGCGCTGTCGGCACACCGCGATCGAAAGGATTACGAGCCAGGAAGAACGCCGGACAACCGCCCGGATTCGTGATCGGAGTACATGCGTAACTGCCCGCGCCGGTACCTGGATTCGAAGTCAACGGTTGAGCGGCGCTGATGTCGGTGGCGTACAAAATACCGTAACCACCGCGCAGCACCAGGGTTTTATCCGACTTGAACCCGCTGTAAGCGAAGCCGATGCGTGGTCCAAAGTTGTTCTTATCGGTGTTTGCCAGATCCCGACCGCCGGGTGCGTTCTCTCCGGCCATCTGAATCGTTTTAGTTGCCGGATCGAAGTTGCTCTGTAGATCGAAACGTTCAGTGGGCGCGGTAAAGATGTCGTAACGCAGCCCGAGGTTCAGAGTCAGATCGGTGTTGACCTTCCAGTCGTCCTGGACGAAGAACGCCATCTCTTTACTCGATTGGTAGTATGGACCACCCGGATCACCTCGGCCCACAAAACCGGGCCTGTAACCAAGCAGGAAGTTAGCGAGTGAAGAGCCGGTGTCGTTCGGGCCGATGCCGTTGTAGTTGCCGGAAACGAAGCCGCTGTCAGTGGTTCCGTACTGGTAGTTTCCCTTGGTGCCGTTGTTGCGGCCGCCATCGTAGTTACTGTTCTGCCGCACGCGATAGTCGCCACCAAACTTGTACGCCGAGTTTCCTTTGACGACCGTGACCGCGTCGGCGACGTGGAAATTATTCGAAAGGAAATAGAACGGTCCACCGTCTCCGGTAAATTCAGTCGCGCGGTCTTCCTTGTTTAGATCGTCGACGATTCCCACGAGGACGATGCCGCTGGTGTTTGGACCAAGATTGATATTCGGAGCGCCAAGGTTTGCCGAGACAGTCGGACTGAAGCCGCCGGTGCCGTTAACCCCCGTGTTGAAGATTCCGATCTGCACTCGTGTGTAACCAAAGCGCGCATCGTTCACGACGGTGGGCGAGAACACGTGCGTATCGCCGAGCGTGAAGCCCTTAGAGTCGCCAAACTCGTCACCGGCGGATGGACCAGCCGGCAGATCGTTGCCGTTCGGCGAGGTTCCCAGCGGGAAAAAGTTGTCGCGCGAGCGGGCAGTGTCGGATTTGCTGTAGCGACCGAAGAGCGTGTTCTGCTCGGTGATGTGATGATCGATACGGATGTCGTAGCTATCGACGTTCGCGTGCTCTGTGCGATTGGTATTGAAGTTTCGCCCGATGCCGGGAAGATTCGGTAACGGGAAGGCATTTACGTAGTTGAACGCGAACGGTGAAAACGGTCCACAACCCGGACAATTGCGAAGATCGTTTCCGGGAATCGGCGTGCCGTCTGGCGCGAAGATCGTTCCGATGGGAGCTTTGACGATGCCGCCGCTGGCGAGCTTATAATCGCGAGTCGTGCCCGGACGCAGCAGCTCGCTGAAATCGCCTACGCGCATCTTCGCGGTCGGCACAGGCACCGCTTGCGGATCGCCAGTGCCGCCGAAGATTGGCGTGCTGTTTCGCTGGCCGTTGAGGGAGAAGAAGAAGAACGAACGATTGCGTCCGTCATAAAACACCTTTCCGCCTTCGCCCGGTCGCGGCAGGAAGATTGGACCACCAACCGTGCCGTAGTAATTGTGCGTAACGTAATTCGGCACCGGCAGCGAGGTGGGATCGTCAAACTTACTCGCCGCCGCGCTCAGGAAACGACCCTGGTAGATCTCGCCGGCCGTGCCGTGAACAGCGTTGCCGCCTGACTTGAATGTCGTGGAGATGATGCCGCCGCCCGCGCGTCCTGATTCAGCAGACGGTACGCTTGATTCAATCTTGAATTCAGCAATGGCGTCAGGGTTTGGATAGATCGCGATCTGTCCAAACTGCGATTCGTTGTTATCGACGCCGTCGAGCGTGAAGTTGTTGTTAGTCGCGCGTGCGCCGTTCACAACCAAAACCGATCCGCCTGACTCGCGAAAGCGCGTCGCTTCGGTGTTGTTCTGACCACCGCCACCTTCGACGAAGTTTCCGCCGCCTCCGAGCAATCCGAGGTTGGGTCGGGTCACCCCCGGTGAAAGCCCGGCCAGGAGCGTAAAGTTCCTTTGCGGAATCGGAAGATCGGTGACCTGCCTGCCGGTGATGAGATCGCCGCGTACGCTCGTTTCACTCTCAACCAGCGGCGCCGATTCGGCGGTGATTGTGACTGAAGAACTACTGGTCGCGATGTTTGCGAACTTCACGTCCAGCGGCAAGCGCGAGTTAGTCTCGACTTGCACGGCTTCAACCGTTACGGTCTGAAATCCGGAGCCTTCGACGGTCACGTTATAAGCACCTGGCTCGAGGTTGGTGACAGTAAAAGTACCGTCGTCGCTGGTCTCGGCCTCACGAACCTCGCCGGTTTTGACACTGGTTACTTTGACCTGCGCCTTCGAAACGAGGGCGTCATTTGGGTCTTTGACTGTGCCGACGATCGCCCCCTTGTTGTTCTGGGCAAGGGCGGGAATAGCGGTCAGCAGAACGAGCAGAAACAGATGGATAGCGGTGGAGAATGGCTTTCTCATTTTCGATTCCTCAAGTGCTGAAAAGCGGATTAAAACGGCGCGCGGGTACTGAATTGGCTGAGAAAAACCGAAGTTTGTTGCAGGAAACTTAGTTTGTTGTCTCAGCGAACGAAGTTTTTAGTATAGATTTTCGAGGCTGTCAATAGATTTTTTTGCCACGGATTACGGGGATTTTAGTCTCAGGCGGCGAAGGCGGCGGCGAACTTGCTCGCCAGGACGAGGCTTAGGGCGCCTCTCAGGGTGGGGTTTTCGCCCAGAGTCGAGGGCAGGATGCGGGCCGATGGCAGGCCCCGGCGGACGCTGTTGGCAATCGTTTCGGTGAGGGCGATCTCGATCAAGTCCCAGGCGCGGGCGATCTCGCCACCAACTACCACCGCCTCCGGACTGAAGCCGATGATCAGGTTTGAAATGCCTACGCCGAGATAGCGAGCAGTCTCAACGAGCGCGGCTTTCGCGTTTGCTTCACCGCCGAGGGCGCGATCGACGACGTCGATAAAGCCGATCGAGTTTTCATCGGCGCCCGACAAGTTCAGGTAGCGCGCAATCGCAGCGCGCTCGGAAGAAAAGGCTTCCCAGCAATCGTCACTGCCACACGAACACGGAACCGGCGCGCCACGCCCGATCACCATGTGACCAAACTCACCCGCCGCGCCGCGCTGGCCGCGATAAACCTGACCGTCAAAAATGATTCCCGTGCCGACACCTTCCGCAACCAGGACGAGTATGAAATCTCTCGCGTCGTTCACTTCAGGACGACCAAACCACAGTTCAGCAAGTGCGACGGCATTCGCGTCGTTATCAATCACGACGGGTAGACCAACCGCGTCGGAGATCATTTTCGAGATTGGAAGATCGCGCCAGAGAAAGTAAGGGATGTAGAGCGCAGTGCCTGTTGATGGATCGACGAGCCCGGGAAGACTTAAACCTACACCTTCGACGGATCCTTTGTAGCGCGTGGTGAATTCGCTTACGACTTCGATCACCTGGTTGATTGTCTTGTGAGCGTCAGTAAGAAACTCTTCCTGATCGATAACACGTCCCGCGAGATCGCTTATGGCGACGGTGGTGCAGGTCGGAGTGATCGAAACACCGAGCGCGATCGGTTCCGCTGCTCGCAGTTTGAGCAACGTCGGCCGGCGGCCACCGGTTGACTCGCCTTCTCCGACTTCTTCGACCAGTCCTTCGCTTTTGAGATCCTCGACGATCGCGGAGATGGTGGAACGCTGTAGCTCAGTCTCGCGAGCGATCTCGGCGCGCGAGATTGGTTCACGTTCGCGCACGTAGTTCAGCACGATCTGTCGATTGATATCGCGAATCGTGTTGAGCCGGGCCGCCTGGGCCTTTCTGAGATCAAGTCGTCGCAAGTTTCAAAACTCCTGTCGGAAGGTTTCACGCAAAGACGCAAAGTTCACGCAAAGGCGCAAAGTAACGCTTTGTATTTCTTTGCGTCTTTGCGTGAACTTTGCGCCTTTGCGTGAAATTCTTCTTATCATCGTGCGGTGCCTTTACCTTCTGTAATCGTAACGACCCTGTCAATAGCCGGCACGTCGAAGGTCTCGACACTACCATCGGGCCACTTGATTTCGAGCTTATCAACTTTCGTCGCGGCGCCGAGTCCGAAGTGCAGCGTCATATCGTTTTGCGAACAATAGACCGCACCACTCACGACGTCCTGACGCTGGCGCACACCCGCAGTCGTCAAATACGCAACGCTGCCGATCGCATCGCGCGGGCTCTTCTTCGCAACGTCCCCAATCAATCTTAGACCAAGCCAGTGACCATTTGTTCCCGCAACATTCCGCAGCACCACCGGCTTCGCGTCGAGATTATTGATCACTAGATCGAGTCGACCATCACCATCGAGATCTCCGACTGCGAGACCTCGTCCGGGCCACGCATTCGCTAACGCATTTCCCGGCGGCGCGCCGACGCGCTCAAACTTCCCTTTCACGTTTCGGAAAAGCAGCGCCTGCTGCGCATAACTCGTGCCCCACTGGTGCGCGTCCGCCGCCGGATAAACATGACCATTGACGACGAACAGATCCAGCCAACCATCATTGTCGTAGTCGAGGAAGCTCGTAGCCCAACCGAGAAACGGAATCGAAACTTCACCTAACCCCACTTGAAATGTTATATCGGTGAAGTTCCGATCGCCGTCGTTGTGGTAGAGCACGTTCGAGTCGTCAGAGAAGTTGGTGATGTGAAAATCGACGCGGCCATCGTTGTCGTAGTCACCAACAGCGAGACCCATTCCGGCCTGCTCGCGTCCATTCTCGTTGAGCGCAACGCCTGATGGATAACCAATGTCCTCGAAAGTTCCGTCGCCCTTGTTCATGTAAAGCTGCTTCGGCGTGGAGTCGTTGACCACGATCAGATCGAGCAGCTTGTCGTCGTCAACGTGAACGAACGCGGAGGAGAAACCATAATACTTCTCCGGATCGTTCACACCGGCCTTGATGCTTACGTCTTCAAACGTGCCGTCAGCTTTCTGATGATAGAGCGTGTCGCCTTCGCCCGGGAGTCCGCGTGGACCACACATCACCGGTACACCACGAAACTGGCAGAAGTTTTGTCCGACGCCGGCCTTGTTCACATCGCTCGGGCTCGGCGGCAAATGGTTGAGATCGATCTGCACGTAACCGGGGACAAAGAGATCAAGGCGGCCATCGCCATCGTAGTCACCCCAGCTTGCGCCTGTACTCCAACCCTTGCGAGCGACGCCTAACTTTTCAGCGACGTCGGTAAACGTGCCGTCGCCGTTGTTGCGATAGAGACGCGAGACGCCGAAGTTGCCGACGAACATGTCCGGGCGACCGTCGTTGTTGTAGTCACCGACCGCGACGCTGAATCCAAATCGCTCGTTTGCGACACCCGCTTTATCCGTAACGTCTTCAAACTTCCAGTTACCGAGGTTTCGATAGAGTGCCGCGCGTGGTGCTTTTTCCTTGCCGCGCAGGGCAGCAACGGTCGAGCCGTTGACGAGATAGATGTCGGGACGTCCGTCGCCGTCGTAATCAAAGATCGCTGCGCCGCCGGAAGTAGTTTCGAAGATGTAGTCTTTAGCAGCCTCGCCTGAGCGATGACGAAAGTTCGCGAGTGGAGTCTTGTCAGTTACGTCTTCGAAAACTACCGGCGCATTCGGATCGGTGATGCCCACCGTTCGCCGCGAAGTGTAAGTGGCGGCCGGTCCTGTCGAAACGCCACCCTGCGGCGGTGTTTGCCCCAGCGATGCAAACGAAAGCAGCCAAATTAATAGAACTGAGACTACGAGTTTGTGACGCATCGCTGTTTATTACTGCGCAGCGATGAGAACGTAGTCTTTGCCGTTGTAAAGACGGACCCCATTCGGATCGGAGGACATCATCAAAGGGCGCGGGCGTCGCAACGCTTTGTCGTTCGTGACCGGCACCGAGAGTAGATCTTTTCCGCCGAGGTCCATGATCGTCAACTTTCCTTCGTTCGCGAAGCCGAAGCCGTAAGCGCCCGCGGGCAGTGACTCGCCGTTGAGTTTGATGGCGGAGTCAGTAATCAGGAAACCAACGTACTTCGCGCGAACGTCGGCGGAATAACCGGACGTATCAACGAGGCCGGAGATCACGTAACGGTCTTTGCCGAAACGTGCCGCGGCTGTGTTTCGCATCTGCGTCGGTGCGCTGAGACCCTGGAAATAAAAACTGTTGGGAACAACTCGCGTTAAATCTGCGCCAGTCAGAATCGCTGCGCCGTCCTGGGCCGCCGCCGAGCCGGCGGCGAAGAAGAGCACAACCATGATTGAAAAAAGTGTCAGCGATCGTTTCATCAGTTTCACCTCGCGGCACACAATACTCTCGGCCGCGACGCGAGGCAAATCAGATAGAACCTATCATGGCTCTGCCTCGCAGCGCCGAAGGCGCGGAATATAAAAGCCAGCGGCAAGCGCGTAGCGAGCGCCAAAGGCGCGGAATATAAAGGCCAGCGGCAAGGCGTAGCGAGCGCCAAAGGCGCGGATATAAAAGCAAGCGGCAAGCGCGTAGCGAGCGCCAAAGGCGCGGATATAAAAGCCAGCGGCAAGCGCGTAGCGAGCGCCAAAGGCGCGGAATATGATAGCCATCTATGAAGCCGGGTCGTGTCAAGAATGAGTTTGGTTGATTGGTTCACCCATCTATTCGAGATTCCACGTGGTTGAGATTGATTCTCGGTAAATACGTGGTCTCACTCAACGGTGCG
>JBKPJP010000194.1:0-4622 GCA_046730735.1 Acidobacteriota bacterium
GAGTGCGTCGCGCCCATCCATATTCGTGGTTACTGTCCTCACCCCAGCAACCACTTGAGACGGAGGATCCACCAACCGTCTCTCTTGCCCCACAATATACATCGCAACGCGTGTGCCGTGCAAGAGCCTTTTTCTTTTGAAGATAGAAGTAGTTAGTTTGCTGGGAAAGACCGAATTAGGTGGCTTTGATCGACTCTGAGGCGACCGCTGATGATGTAGATTTTTCTCGGGTCACCATGTAGAAAATTCATGAACCACCTCATGACCCGGCGCCTATCTCGCGCTCGATTGCGTGGGCGATTCTCCGCGCATACTCGTCAATCTGACGCTGATCTTCGCCCTCGATCATGACTCTGGCCAGTGGCTCCGTTCCGGAATAACGGAGGAGCAGTCGCCCCTTCTGCGATAGCAGATCCTCGACCTCTTTTACTTCCGCCTGAACGGTCGCGAGGTCAGTAAACGGGACCTTCTCGCGGACCCTGACGTTGAGTAGGATCTGCGGGTAGCGCTTGAACCCGGAGGTCATTTCCGCGAGCGTCTGGCGCGACTCACTCAGCGCGCGCAGCAGGCAGAGTGTGGTGATCATCCCGTCGCCGGCGAGGCTCAGATCGGGCAGGATAATATGACCCGATTGCTCACCTCCCAGGCTCGCGCCTAGTCGCAGCAACTCTTCAAGCACGTACTTGTCGCCGACGTCCGTGCGCACCAGTCGTATTCCCGCCGATCGTAGTGCGATTTCAAGACCGATGTTGCTCATGACCGTCGCGACAACGACGTCGCCCTTCAGTTGTTCGTGAGACTGTAGATGAGTCGCGAGTGCCAGCAGCGTTGCGTCGCCATCCACGAAGTTTCCTTCGCCATCGACGAAGAGGGAACGATCGGCATCTCCGTCAAAAGCGACGCCAAGGTCGGCTCGTTCTTTGATTACTTTGTCGCGTAACGAGTCGATGTGGAGCGAGCCGCAGTCGCGGTTGATGTTGCGGCCGTCGGGAGTGCAATTGATGGCGATTACTGTTGCCCCGAGCCGCTCGAAGAGTGTTGGTGCAAGTGCTGAACTCGCGCCGTTCGCGCAGTCCACGACGAGTGTCAGGCCTTTAAGGTCGAGCCCGGCGCCAATCTCACCGGCCAGGAAAGACAGATATTCTTCGCGCAGCTGCTCTTCGGCCGCGGCTGAAGAATGACTTCGAATGCTTAATGCGCCGGGGACTTCAATCCTGCGGAAAACGTCCGCCTCGATTTGACGTTCTACTGCGTCGTCCATCTTCCGCCCTGACGGTGCGAAGATCTTGATGCCGTTGTCGTGATACGGATTGTGCGACGCGCTGATTACGACTCCGGCGCTTGCTTGTTCTTTGCGCGTTACAAAAGCCACGCCCGGAGTTGTGATCACGCCCGCCGACAGACACTCGGCTCCGGCTCGGCTCGCGCCATCTATCAGTGCTTCCTCAATGGAGGCGCCCGATTCGCGAGTGTCTCTGCCGGTGATGATCTTGGGTGCGACGCCTGTAGCGGCGAGATGCGAGGCCAGGGAAAAACCGATGGCAGTTACGGTGGCGAGATCAAGAGGAAACTGTCCAGCTTCACCGCGAATTCCATCAGTGCCAAAGAGAGCTTTCATTTCAAAGATATAAACTTCGAAGGCTGCACAGATTTCAGCACTACCTTTCCTTTTAATGCGTCCGGCACCTCGAGTTGTGGTTTGAGGTCGTTATTCAGAACGATCTTTACCTCTTCAGGCTTCAGCGAGTTGACCAGACTCGCCACGCCCAACACGGTCGCCGTCGTCGTTGCGGGTTGCACTTTGCCCCCATCAGCCGAACTGACACTCACCCCGGCGAAGGTTTTCTCAACACGACGTTCGCCAATCTCGACATTCACGTTTACCACCGGCTCCCGCAGATCCAATTTAGGATCCGGAACGTCGATCGCGACATTCGACGCCGTGAAGCTCTCTTTATGTCCATCCAGCCAGATGCTTTCAGTCAGCACTTTCTGAAGCGCATTCACGCGGCTCGCCGGCCCATGCACAGTGACGCTGCCTTTATTTAGATAAACACCGTAAACCTCGAATCCGTCCGCCGGTTGGCCCTCGAGCTTCGGCGTAATTGTCACCTGCCGATCGACGATCTCTTCGAGACGAATCGGAATCGCGCTCGGTTGATAACCGTCTACCTTTATTCCCTGGGGCAGAGAGATCTGTGCCCGGTCCGCTAGTCGCAAAACTCGCTCGCCCGCGCGTTGATCGCTGATATCGACAGTGGCGACGAGGTCGAGAGACGTCAGATCGTCCAGCTTGTTACGACTGCCGGTCAGCATTACGTCGACTGTGCGCGGCGGATCGTTACTGATTTCGAGCGACGGCGGACGAATGAAGTTTAGTTGAACGTTCAGGTGCGCCGTAACAGGTTGATTCTGCCCGGTGACTAACATCCAGAGGACGATTGCAATTGCGAGTGAGAGGAGTTTGAGAGACCAGTCTTCAAGGAAGATCCGGCGCAGCAGCTTCTCGATGCGCGTGGGCATCGCGCGCGGCTCAGCAATGGCAATGTCGTCGACGTCCTGAAAAGGCATAGGTCTTAAACTGGGGCGATCTCCTCGGTTTCGTTCTCAGCCTCTGAACGTTTTTCCTCTTTGCGCGGTCCCCTTTCCAGCGCTTCAAGGATCGCGCCCCGAAGTTTCGTTGCATCGAGTCCGCGCCTGATATCGCCGCGCTGCACAAACGAAATCAACCCGGTCTCTTCCGACACTACCACGGCCACAGCGTCAGTATCTTCAGTAACACCGATTGCCGCGCGATGACGCGTGCCGAGATCTCTCGAAAGACGCGGGTTCAGCGTCAGCGGCAGAAAGCACGAAGCCGCAGCGATGCGATGGCGTCGCACGACTACCGCGCCATCGTGTAACGGACTCGCAGTGTTGAAAATACTGATCAGCAGGTCGTAGCTGAGCTCGGCATCGAGCTGCACCCCGCCGTCAGTCACGTTCTTCAAACCGACGTTACGTTCGATCACAATCAGCGCACCTGTCTTGGTCGAAGCCAAAGTGGTGGCAGCCAGGATGACTTCATCGTAGACACCCTCGCCAAACTGTCCGCGGTGCCGCGAAAACGGCACGCGAAATCGATTGCCAAAGGCAATCAGCGCCTGGCGAATCTCTGACTGGAAGAGAACGATGATTGCGATGCCGATGTACAGCAATCCATTGCTGAGAACGAATTCGAGTGTGGCGAGATCTTGTTTGAGGGAAAGCCAGTAGAGGAAAATGATGACGCCGATTCCGGCAGCCATCGGTACGGCGCGCGTACCGCGCAGGAGTTTCAAAACTGCATACACCAGCAAAAAGACAAAGATGATGTCCGCGACGTTGCGCGGTTCGATCATCCGTCTTAAGTACTCGGTGTATGGCAGTAGAAACAACATTTTTGCTGATCGGTGTTCATCCGGTTAAATCCGTGGCAAAACCGACACTTCAACCAATGTGTTCTGCAACCGCTTGATGTTGGTCACCCTCGCTGCCGGGCGCAGCTTCGAGAAATATCATCTCGACCTTGGGCTCCGCACGTTTGATGCGTTCCTCGATCTCTGCGATGGACTTCACGACGTCAGGTGTGACCAGATCGTGTCGCAGGTGCACGTGCGCATTGATCAGGATCTGCTTCGGCGCGAGGTGCATTGTCAATAACTCAACCACGTTCTCGACGTTGGGATGACTCTCAATCGCCTGCTTGATGGCCGCGAGCACCTTGGGAGTAGCTGCTTCGCCCAACAGCAGACCTCGGGACGAACGTGCCAGCACAAAAGCCACGACGGCGAGCACGAGTCCGATCATTATCGACGCCACGCCATCCCAGTAAGCGCCGACACTGCCGCCGACCTGATAGTCCGTCAGAAGCAGTCCGGTCGCGGCAATCACGATACCTATCAGCGCGGCTGAGTCTTCAAAGAGCACTGTCTTCGCGGTCGGATCCTTCGACTCGCGCAGGTATTCGCCAAAGCTCAATCCCTCGTGATGCGCCTCTTTGACTTCCTGGTAGATCGCGAGTCCGATCGAGCCACTCTCCAGCACAAAAGAGATGGCGAGCACCGCGTAGGCCCATCCCAGGTTCGTTGGTGCATGCGGATGTGCGAGTTTGTCAATGCCCTCGTAGATCGCGTACGTCGCACCAACACCAAAGATAAAAATCGCTGCTATGAAAGACCAGAAAAACCGTTCCTTCCCGTAACCGAAAGGGTGCTTGCCTGAGGCCGGGCGCTTATAAAATCGCAGACCCAACAAGAGAAAGATCTGGTTTGTCGTGTCCGCAACTGAGTGCAGCGCCTCAGCCATCATGCCGGACGAGCCGGTGATAAGCGCTGCGACCAGTTTCAGTACTGCGATCAGTGCGTTGGCAAAGAGCGCGCCGATTACGGCCAGCATACGACGAGTCCTTCAATTAACGAGAATGACAATTCTTAACTATCCACAGATTACACAGATCACACAGATTCTGTAAAACAGTTCGTGTAATCGATGGATGGATTTTATTTGCGTTTTTTGCGTTTAAATTTACCGGACTGGAGGAAGCCGACGAGTTCGCCCGTTTTGCCCACCACTGCGACCGAACCGATGCCGTTTCGCCTCAT
>JBKPJP010000195.1:0-24896 GCA_046730735.1 Acidobacteriota bacterium
ACGATGTTGTCTGAATGACGGCGCGCGCGTATCTCATCCGCAGCTGCGCCCATGCGCGCGATGTCGTGCGATTCGAGGAGCAGCGTGCATTCATCTACAGACATGCGCTCACCCGCAAGCACGCGATCGAGGATTGGTTGAATGTTGGACATAGGTGACACTTAACAGTAGCAAATCCATCCACAGATTACACAGAATCCGTGTAATCTGTGGATAGTGCCTAAAGAAACCTCAGCGGCTTCACGCGCTCAATCAGTTTGTGCTTGAACGCCAATTCAAAATAGAGCTGCAAGCCTTTTTCCATCGACTCATCCACTTTGAAAACGATGTTCTCGGTCAGGTAGTTTCGCAGCTCTTCGACTCGCATCGGAATTTTATCCTGGTACGAACGTACGATCTCCTCGATATGTGCAACACCTTCATCGCGTGCGCCTGAGAAATCAACCAGTTGCGCGCGGTCGGTCGCGTCGTCGCTCACCATCCACATCGCGAACACAAATCCGAGTCCGGTGTACTGCTGCCACAGACTCGCCATGTCCCAGATGTTGAGTCCGTGGCGCGGAAACGTCATCCCCGGATCACCGATGATCAGCGCGGCATCATTCTTCTTGAGCATCTGTTCGAGGTTTGGCGCGCGCGTGGTCCACTCAGGCTCGTGGTCCAGAAACTCTCGAAAGATCACTTTCACGAGTGTCGCGGAAGTGCGCGACGATTCGTCCAAGGCTACGCTGCGAATGTCTTCGAGGCGCTTATTCTTTGAAACGAGGACAACGCTCAGCACCTCTTTTCGCGAACCGACACAAACATTCGGCACCAGCGAGCCCCCGGCGATTCGCTGGTACTCGATCACAGGCACGAGCGCGCCTTCGACCGACGATTCCGCCAGCAGTTGCGCACAACGCGCGGGCACGGCCTCGACAAAATCGACACTGCCCTGGTGTGGTCCGTATAAAAAGCTCCAGATTAAAGGCGCGGAATTTAAGTAGCTCGAAGCAGCCAGTCGGAAGTTCATTAGATAAAACATACGACACTTATAATTTGCGGATCAAATTGCTACTATTCGCCGATGCCGATTTACGACGTGACCGTGCCGATTTTTAACGAGTTGCCGACCTGGCCCGACGATCCCGCGGTCGAGATTAACGACTGGAGAAAGTTGTCGGCGGGCGACGGCGCGAACGTTTCCATGCTCAACTTCAGCGCGCATACCGGCACTCACGTCGATGCTCCGGCACATTTCATTCAAGGCGCTGCGAAGGTTGAATCGCTCAATCTCGAGGTGTTGATCGGTGAGGCTGAAGTAATTGCGGTTCCCGAGGATTGTCATTCGATTGATGAAGAATTCGTGTTGGCCCATTGTCCGGCAGGCACGGAACGAATCCTGTTCAAAACACGCAACTCCGCATTCTGGAGTGAACCTACCTTGCGGTTTCACGAGGACTTCACCTATCTCGACTTGAAAGCAGCCGAGACGCTGGTCCAGCGCGGCATGAAGCTCGTCGGCATTGATTATCTGTCGATCGAGGAGTTTGCCTCGTCGAACCACGAAACTCATCTCGCGCTGCTGTCACACGGTGTCGTCATTCTCGAAGGTTTGAATCTGAGCGAGGTGCCGGCAGGGCGGTATGAACTGATCTGTCTGCCGTTACGTTTAAGAAGTAACCTCGGCGACGGCGGTCCGGCGCGAGTAGTTCTAAGAACGTATCCACAAACTTGAAACAAGCCGATCCAAAATACCGCGAGCGAGTTTACGCAATGGTCCGTCGCATCCCGCGCGGCCGCGTCATGACTTACGGACAAATCGCCGAACTGCTCGGCGACGGTTACACACCGCGCACCGTCGGCTTCTGCATGCACTCATCACCGGACGGAACACCGTGGCAGCGTGTCGTCAATGCACAGGGTAAATGTTCGACGGGCAAGATCGTTCTGCCGCACGACAAACAGCAGCGACTGCTCGAACTCGAAGGCGTCGAATTCGATAAAAACGGACGTTGCGACCTGCAACAGTTTCTCTTCATTCCCAAAAACAAATCTCAGAAACCCAAGGACGCCAGTCTCTTCAAAACCAAAGCTCGGGGAGAAAAGCGATGAGTTCAGATTCCATGCAACAACGTGTTCCGTACGCCGTGAGTCCGCAGCGTTATTCAGTCTCACACCAGATGGTGACCACCGCTTTCGAGCTGCCGAATTATCACGTCGTGCAAAACCTCGGCGTCGTGCGCGGCATCGTCGTGCGTTCACGAAACGTCTTCGCCACGCTCGGCGCGACGCTGCAAACTATAGTCGGCGGCAACATCACCGTTTGGACCAAACTCTGCGAGCAAACGCGCAATGATGCTTTCGACATCATGATTCAGCACGCAACGGAGATTGGCGCGAACGCCATCATCGGCGCACGTTACGACACGACTGAACTCGCGCAGGGCGTCACGGAAGTGCTGGCTTACGGCACCGCGGTCATTGTTGAGCCGGTGAATCCCGGAGAGAGTTATCGTTCATGACTATCGACGACGTTCCGTTTGCGAAGTTGCTGGGCATTGAAGTCGAGTCAATCGAACCCGGACACGCCGTGCTCACGATGTTCATGCGGGCCGAACTAATGCGAAACGGCGGCATCGCTCATGGCGGCGCCGTCGCAGCATTGATCGATTCGGCAATGGCGCTAGCTATCGTGCCAATGCTGGGTGAAAACGAACATTCGGTGACCGTAGATCTCACGATTCATTACCTGCGGCCGGTGAGTGAAGGTTCGGCGCGTGCGTCAGCGCGAGTCGTGCGCGCCGGCAGACGAGTCATCACAGTTTCCGCGGAACTCTTCGATTCACAGGAGAAACTCGCAGCTACCGCACTCAGCACTTATCTCCGGTTATCTGAGTAATTCACGGTTTGCTATTATGCTCGCGTGGAAGATTTAAGAAAGTTTGCCCTCTATTTTCGAAAATACAAACTCCAACTGACGATCGGTATCGTCTGCATCTTCGGCAGCCAGGCGGCCAGTCTCTTTCTCCCTTACATCGTTGGACAAGCGGTGGACGAGAATTGGACTCACGTAACCTGGTCAAAACTCAGCCTTTCCGCCGGTAAGGTTGTTGCCGCCAGTTTGATCAACGGCATCTTCCTGTTTCTACAGCGCCGCATTCTGATCGGGATGTCGCGCAACGTCGAATACGACATCCGGAAGGACCTTTATCGACATCTCGTCGATCAGCCGCTCTCGTTCTTTCACGAACATCGCACCGGCGATCTGATGGCGCGCGCCACCAACGATCTGGCTGCGGTGAGACAACTCGCCGGACCGATGATCATGTACACGTTGCAGACGGTGTTTGTGGTGGTGTTGGTGCTGCCGCTGATGTTCATGCTCAACTGGTGGCTGACGTTGCTGCTGTTTCTGACGATGCCGCTCGTGTCGCTGACGGTGAAGTTTTTCGGACAGCAGGTTCACATGCGTTTCGAGAAGATCCAGGACTTCTTCGGACAAATCACCGCGCGCGCGCAGGAAAACTTCAGCGGTGTACGTGTTGTGCGTGCTTACGCGCAGGAAGACGCGGAGATGGCGGCGTTCAGCGATCTCAACATGGAGTATGCGGAGCGAAATCTCGGGCTCGTGCGTGTCGAGGCGTTGATGCGGCCGTTGATGACGTTTTTCATCGGTCTCGGTTACATCATCATCATTGCGGCAGGCGTACCGCTGGCGGTGCGTGGTGAGATCACCGTCGGCCAGTTCACGATGTTCAATCTTTATCTGACGCGTCTGATCTGGCCGTTGATCGCGCTCGGATATGTCGTGAATCTTTATCAACGCGGCACAGCGAGTTTGAAGAGACTCAATGCCATCCTGCGCATTGAGCCGGCGATTGCCGACGAGCCCGACGTGGTTGAGCAACCGCCGATCAAGGGGAGGATTGAGTTTCGCGATCTGACGTTCCGGTATCACCCAAATGATGAGCCGGTGCTCAGGGATCTGACGTTGACGATTCCGGAAGGGCATACGGTTGCGTTTGTTGGACGCACCGGCAGTGGCAAGTCGACGATCGCGAACCTGATCCCGCGTTTGATCGAGGCGCCTGACAACACGGTTTTTATCGATGGGGTAAACATTCGCGACTATCCACTCGCGCAACTGCGTTCGAGCATCGGGTACGTGCCGCAGGAGACGTTTCTGTTCAGCGACTCAGTGAAGGGGAATATCGCTTTCGGGGTTGAGAAAAAGGAGCAGGCGGAGGTCGAGTGGGCGGCGGAAATCGCCGGTTTATCTGAGGATATTGCAGGGTTTCCGGATCGTTTCGAGGCGCTTGTCGGCGAACGCGGCATTACCCTCTCGGGCGGTCAGAAGCAGCGGACCGCGATTGCGAGGGCAGTTTTACGCGAGCCGAAGATCTTGATTCTCGATGATGCGTTGTCGTCAGTTGATACGTATACGGAGGAGAAGATTCTCGGTCAGCTTCGCGGTGTGATGCGCGATCGGACGAGTGTGATCATCTCGCATCGCATTTCGACAGTGCGCGATGCGGATCTGATTTGCGTCCTCGACGAGGGCCGCATCATCGAGCAGGGAACTCACGACGAACTGCTCGCGTTCCGTGGTGAATATGCGGATTTATACGAACGACAGTTGCTGGAGGAAGAACTCGCGGCAACCTAAGTCATTGCCGATTGCCGATTGCCGATTTACGACGCGTCGATATTTAGCAAAAATCGGCAATTGGCAATCGGCAATCGGCAATAATCAAGATGTCTACAGCGGTAAAACAGTTTCACGAAGAAGAAGCCATCGGGAAGACTTACGACTTCCAGGTCGCGAAGCGCTTGCTCCGGTATCTCAGGCCGTACGTGCGTCTCCTCATTGCGGCGCTGGCGCTTACGCTTGGCTTGAACCTGCTCGAAGTGTTGCAGCCGAAGTTCACCGAGTACGCGATCGACCGCAATATCCTGCCGCGCTCAACTAATGGTCTCACGTTGCTCGTGATGCTGTTTCTCGGTTCGCAAATACTGCGGCTCGTGTTCTCTTACTTTCAATCGATCTTCCTCAACAGTGCTGGACAGTACGTGATGTTCGATATGAGGAAAGAGCTCTACTCCAAGCTCCAACGCCAGGAAGTCGCTTACTACGATCGCAATCCGGTGGGACGCATCATGACGCGGCTCACGAGTGACGTCGATGCGCTCAACGAACTATTCACGGCCGGCGTAACGGATCTCCTGGGCGATCTCGTGAAGATCGTGGCGATCGTTTCGATCATGCTGTGGATGGATCCGCGGCTCACGCTCGTGAGCCTGTTAACAGTGCCGCTGTTGTTTGGCGCGACAACATGGTTTCGCAGAGGCGCGCGCAAAGGTTACGACATGGTGCGCACGCGTCTCGCGCGTATCAATGCTTTTCTACAGGAACACTTTGCCGGCGCGCAGACAGTGCAGATCTTCAACGCCGAAGCGAAGTCGTTGAGTACCTTTGACGGGATCAATAATGACTATCGACGCGCAAATATCGACACGATCTTTTACTACGCCATCTTCTTCCCACTCGTGGATCTGATCGGCGCGATCGGCATCGCGCTGATCATCTGGTACGGCGGTTATCGCATCATGCAGAACACTGAAGGGCACACCGTGCTGACGCTCGGCGCGCTGGTGGCGTTCATTCAGTATTCGCAGTCGCTGTTTCAACCGATTCGCGACATTTCCGATAAGTACAACGTGTTGCAAGCGGCTGTGGTCGCTTCGCATCGCATCTTCAAGACGCTCGACCTGCCGCTCGCGATCGTGACTCCCGAGAAGCCGCTCAAAGCGGAGCGCGCGCAGGGAAGAATCGAGTTTCAGAACGTTTGGTTCGCTTACAACGATGACGACTGGGTACTGAAAGACGTGTCGTTCACGGTCGAACCCGGTCAGTCGATCGCGCTTGTTGGTCACACCGGTTCAGGCAAAACAACGATCACGAATCTGCTGATGCGGTTCTACGACATTCAGCGTGGCCGCATTCTGCTGGATGGCGTGGATTTGCGCGACTGGGACCTCAAAGCACTGCGCGAAAACTTTGCGGTCGTGCTACAGGAAGTTTTTCTGTTTAGTGGAACGATTGAGGGCAACATTCGTCTCGGTCGCGAAGACATCACGGAGGAGCGCGTGCGTTGGGCGGCGAACGAAGTTCACGCTGACAATTTTATCCGGCGTTTGAAGGGCGGATACGAAGCTGAGGTGCGCGAACGTGGCGCGGGTTTGTCAGTCGGGCAGAAGCAATTGATCTCGTTCGCGCGCGCGCTCGCATTCGATCCGGCGTTGTTGATTCTCGATGAAGCGACCAGCTCGATCGATACGGAGACGGAGCAATTAATCCAGCGCGCGATCGAACGCGTGATGCGCGATCGAACGTCGATCGTCGTCGCGCACAGGCTTTCTACGATTCAGAATGCAGACCGGATCATCGTGCTGCACCACGGCGAGATTCGCGAGCAGGGAACTCACCAGGAGTTGCTGGCCGAGCGGGGATTTTACTGGAAGCTCTACAAGCTACAGTACGCGGATACGCGCGAAGTTTTAGCCACCGATTAGCGCGGATTAGGGCTTCAATGCAGTTGCTTCAGCTTTCATGCGCGACTGCATGGGCACCAACCCCTCGAACGACTTATAGATCTGCAAATACATCTGCGTCTCGCGCGGGATAAGCGTGCGCCAACCGTCGCCACCGCGTTTCAGGTAGCCCGGAAGCTTCGCGGCGTTTGAGTTGTAACCGGCTGCGAGCAGTTCGCTTGGTGTCGCGATCTTCGCTTCGAGCGCGTATTTAACTTCATCGTTCGCGGTCAACTCGTTCCAGGTGTCGTGCATGTAAAGCAACATCGCCTGAAGCGCGTTGCCGTGGTTGCGCATGCCGGTGACAAAGTCGGGAATGAGCCCGACGCCGGGATGTCGCGTGCGTTCGAGGTTGTAAGCCCACGGAATCATCTGGACCATTCCGCCTGCACCCGCCGAGCTGACCGAAAAGCGATAAGTGTCGGTATCATTCAAAGCAAACAACGAATAGATCTCGTCGTAAAGCGCGAGCCGGTTCTCGTCGCGAAAACGTTGGTGATCGACATGTTCGACGACGCACAAACGCTCAGCAACATCAACGAGCTGTGGCGAAATCGTGACGCCCTTATCGCGCAAACGCTTCGCTGCGAGATCGAGCATGTTGCGCACGTACGACTGTCCCGAGCGCGTCAGGTCGCTGGAAAGCAGTGCCGGATGAGCGGAGGTGTAATAAGCGGTCTCGAGGAATTTCCCGCCTCTTTCGATCGGATACTCGATGGTTAGTGGCGTGAGTGATTTGCCATCGGGCGTAAAGATCGTCAACGCGGTGTTGACGCCGTTCGCGCGAATGATGCGGACGTTAACGTTGGCGCCTTCCGAGGTGATTGTGTTGACCTCGGCCCCTTTGGTTAGAAAGGTCTGCTTGGAAATCGTGACGAAGTGCGTGCGCGCAGTCTCGCGATCGAGGGCCGCGATAGTGACAAACTCGATCTGCCCAACCGCCAGGGCAGTCGGTTTCGGTCGCGTTTTGAGCATGCGCTGCGCTTCGGAAATGCGAGTTTGGATCACCGACGGTGTCAGAAAAGTTATCGGACCGGAAACGGTTTTTGGCTGCTCCGATTCAAATCCCGGCAGACTCGGCGCGACGACAGGCGCGACCGCGGGCGTAGTTGCTTGCTGTTGCTGAACCGTAGGGGTGACAACGCGTGGACGAACCGCGGCGCCGTCCTGTGCCCGCATCTCGATGGAGGCAAAAAGAACGGCGACGACAAAAAGAGCGAGACGGGCACTTATTCTCATATTTTTCTCGGAGATTAACGGGTTAAAGCTCGAACGCGCCGGGGGCGGAGCGTAGATTTAGATTCGCCCATGCCCCGCAGCGTTGTCAACAAATTTCTCTGCGATCTCTGCGTATCTCTGCGACCTCGGCGTTGAAGGATACTTTCAACGCAGAGATCGCAGATATACGCCGAGACCGCAAAGGTGGATTAGTCCACCGCGAAGCCGATATTCACTACTGCAGTGATGTCTTTTTCTACGGAAGAAGTGTCGTTCATGCCCGAATCGGAGACTTCGTTCGAGTCGGCGGCGGTGATTTGCAGGACGCCCATCCGAGCAGAGCGTACGCTGCCGATCGAACTGCCGGTGCTCTGCGCGATCTGTTCCGCCCTGACCTTCGCGTCTTTCGCGGCCTCGGCCAGCATCTCGATCTTCAGTCCACCGAGTTGCGTGTAGTAGTACTCAGGCGCCATCGACTCGATGAGTATCCCTTGATTGATCAACTCCGTGGCTTCGCGAGCAATCTGGCTGATTTTATCGACTTCGTTTGAACGCACTGACAGTTCCTGGCGCAGCGAATAACCGGTGATCTCGGAAGATTCCTCGCCGTCACTGTTGCGACTGTGCAGCGTTTGGGAAGAGATGGAAGAAACTGTGATCTGGTTTTCGGCGATGCCTTTGCTGACCAGATAAGCCTTCACCCGCGGCACTGCTTCCGAAAGCGAGCGGTAAGCTTCAGACAATACGGGGGCTTGATAGGAGATTGCCGAACGCCAGATCACGAGGTCCGACTTGATTCTTTTGCGCGCCGAGCCGGTGACGGTAATCGTCTGGTCGCCGCGTTTCCCTTTCACAAAAAACCAGCCGCCGATCGTTGTCGCCACTACCAGACCGACAGCCAGCACCACTGCGCCCATGAATGTTCCGGAGCGTGTTTCGTACATACGGGGGAACTCCTTACTGGTTTTCTTCAAATAGCGTGCAGACAGTATACTCAGTCTTTCAATCTCGAAGGGAGCGTTCAGTATGTCTTTTCACCCACCCATACGCTTGGCTCTATTACTCTGTCTATTTACCGCAGGTATCACACAACAGATGATTAAACCGAATAATTATCCGCCGGCCCGAAAGAGCGATCAGGTTGACGACTATCACGGCGTCAAAGTCGCTGATCCGTATCGTTGGCTGGAAGATCTCGACTCTGAAGAAACACGCGCGTGGGTCGAAGCTGAAAACAAGTTGACCTTCGCCTACCTGGCCGCGATTCCGGCTCGCACAACGCTGAAAGACCGGCTCACAAAACTCTGGAACTACGAAAAGTACGGCACTCCATTCAAAGAAGGAAATCGATACTTCTACACGCGCAATAGCGGTCTGCAGAACCAGGCAGTGCTCTACACCGTGACGTCGCTCGATGCCCCCCCGCAACTGGTTCTCGATCCGAACACGCTTTCCCCCGACGGCACCGTGGCACTCTCAGGACTGCAGGCCAGTCCTGACGGCAAACTGCTCGCTTACAGTTTGTCGGCCTCAGGTTCTGATTGGCAGGAATGGAAAGTTCGCGACGTCGAAACAACTAAGGATCTTTCAGACGATCTCAAGTGGGTGAAGTTTTCCGGAGTTTCCTGGACGCGCGATGGCAAGGGATTTTTCTACAACCGCTACGACGAACCGAAAAGCGACACGCTGAAAGGCACCAATTACTTTCAAAAAGTTTACTTTCACAAAGTCGGCTCACCGCAAACTGAAGATGTGCTTGTTTTTGAACGTCCCGACCAAAAGGATTGGCTCTTTGGCGGCACTGTTACTGAAGATGGCAATTATTTGATCCTTACTGTCTTTCAGGGCACGGACGTTAAGACCCGCATCTACTTCAAGGATCTCAAAGCGAAAGATGCCCCGGTGGTGAAGCTGCTCGACGATTTCGATGCCGCTTACACGTTCGTCGGCAATGAGGGCACACGCTTCTGGTTTCAAACTGACCTGGGAGCGCCGCGCGGGAAGCTCATTGAAATCGACACGGCTAATCCGGCGCGCAGCAATTGGAGGATGATCGTTCCGGAGGGAAAAGAAACACTACAAGCCACGACGTTCGTCAACCATAAGTTCATTCTCAACTACCTCAAGGATGCGTACACACAAGTCAAGATTTACGACACATCGGGAAAATTCGTTAACGAAGTTCAGTTCCCGGGAATCGGATCGGCCGAAGGTTTCGGTGGCAAAGCAACCGACAAAGAAACGTTCTACTCGTTTACCGGTTTCACCACGCCGACCACCATCTATCGCTACGACATGACGACGGGTAAAAGCACGATCTTTCGCCAGCCCAAAGTCGACTTCAATCCTGCGAATTACGAAACGAAGCAGGTCTTCTACACGAGCAAAGACGGCACGAAGGTGCCAATGTTCATCACGCATAAGAAAGGTCTGAAGCTCGATGGAAATAATCCGACGTACCTCTACGGTTACGGCGGCTTTAGCATCTCGATGACGCCGGGATTTTCAGTCGGCAATCTCGTCTGGATGGAGATGGGTGGGGTTTACGCGCAACCGAATCTGCGCGGCGGTGGCGAGTACGGTGAAGAGTGGCACCAGGCCGGGATGAAACTCAAAAAGCAAAACGTGTTTGACGACTTCATCGCGGCGGCGCAGTGGCTCATCGATAACAAGTATACTTCCACGCCGAAGCTCGCGATTGGTGGCGGCAGTAATGGTGGGTTACTCGTGGGCGCCGCGCTGACGAAGCGACCGGATCTCTTTGGGGCAGCGCTGCCCGCGGTTGGTGTGATGGACATGCTGCGGTTTCAGAAATTCACGATTGGCTGGGCGTGGGTTTCGGATTATGGCTCATCGGACAACGCGGACGAGTTTAAGGCGTTGTACGCGTACTCACCGTTGCACAACATCAAGCCGGGCACGTCGTATCCGTCGACGATGATTACGACAGCGGATCATGACGATCGCGTTTGGCCGGGACACAGTTTCAAGTTTGCCGCAGCGCTCCAGGCCGCGCAGGGCGGCAGTGCTCCGATTCTCATTCGCATCGAGACAAAAGCCGGCCACGGCGCCGGCAAACCGACGTCGAAACTTATCGAAGAGACTGCGGATCGCTGGGCGTTTTTAGTGAAGACTCTCGAGATGAAGAGTTAAGAATAGTCCTGACTTCTCTGCGGTTCTCTGCGGTTCTCTGCGATCTCTGCGATGACAATAATTGTTAACGCAGAGATCGCAAAGGGCCGCAGAGAACGCAGAGACCTATATTGGCTTATTGTGACCAGGGCGCGGGTTTGCGGACCCACCGAAAGGTGCGCATCTTTTCCTGTAGCTCTGGTGGCAGTGGGCCGGCATCGCTGGCGGCGATGTTTGATTCCACATGCGAGAGTTTGCGCATGCCGGGAATGATCGTGCTCACGTCCTCATTCCCAAGAATGAAGCGCAACGCGAGTTCCGGCATCGTGATGTTTGTGGAATGTTCGCGGTTCCATTCCTCGAGAACTCTCTTCACCGCATCCGCTCGCTCAACACTCGGAATCAGATTCTCCGGAACGAAGTAAGTGTTACGCCAATCGCCTTCAGGCCAGCGACTGTCTTTCGTCAACGTTCCCGTAAGCGTGCCCTCGTCAAACGGAACCCGCGCAATCACCGCAACGTCCATCTCGCGACACGCAGGAAACAGTTCGTCTTCCGGATTCTGATCAAAGATGTTGTAGATCACCTGCACTGCGTCAATCTGTCCGCTGCGCACGGCGCGTATGCCATTCCACGGCTCCCAACGATTAATGCTGATACCGATCGCGTTGATCAGTTTCTGACTGCGCAGATCGTCGAGTCGATAGAACCAGCGATCGTCACGCATCCATTCGTCGTTCCAGGTGTGGAACTGCATCAGGTCCAACTGGCCCAACCCGGCATTCTCCAGACTACGATGAACATATTCTTCGACGTGATCGGGTGGATACGATTGCATCAACGTCGAGTCATGCTGCGCGGGCCACTTCAGATCTTTCGGCGGGATCTTTGAAGCAGTGTAAAGACGCTTACCGGGGTTAGACCGTACGATCTGGCCCAGAAGGCTTTCACTATGACCGTTACCGTAAGCGTAAGCTGTATCGAAGAAGTTACAGCCGTGAGCGACCGCGGCGTTCAGCGAACCGAGCGATTCATCATCGTTGGAGTTGGACCAGCCGGCCATCCCCCACATTCCATACCCGATCTCACTAACTTCCCACCCGGTGCGGCCAAAGCGCCTGTATCTCATCTTGTTCTCCGTTTTTGAGCAAGCTTAACCACAAAGACGCGAATCGCCAAACTCTCTGCGGTCTCTGCGGATCTCGGCGTTCTCTGCGTTGGAAAGCGATGTTAACGCAGAGGACGCAGAGGGCCGCAGAGGCCGCAGAGAATACAAATGCGCCCCGAAACCTGTCAGGGCCTCGAGGCGCAGGGGGGAACAGCTTGTCGCTTACTTAGTTCGTACCCGTTGTTACAGCTCCGCTGTTGGTAATCAGCACATCTTTGTCAGAACCACCAAAGGTGACGCCGACGAGTTCCGTCTCATCGCCATTGACTGTCGATCTTAGCTGAAAATCATTGGCTTTCTTTACACGAGATTCGACGCGGGTCGTTGCCTGCGCCACGGTCTTGCCGTTCTTCACGATCGAGAGTTGACCAGTCTCGTCATCAAACTTGATGTCGTAGGTCCCCTTCTTGACGAGCGTACCATTTACCTTCATATCGTTGTCGAAGGTCACTCTGTGCTTCTGAGTCTTGGCGAACGCGATCACGCTCGTGAGCGCGCCGACCATCATGACTACCAACATGCGATTTACGATTGACTTCATTACTGCCTCTCCTTGCTTCCGTTTGGATTACTGTCTAGTTAACGATTGCTCTCTCTGCGGATTAACACCCCTCGCAGTTGTCTTATGACAAAAATTTCAAGTCGAACAACGTGAATGGTTACGCGCCTCAAGTTACAAAGGTTCCCTCTTTACCTTCTCTATACAAATCTTTACATTCCCTTACAGTTTTTCGCCGATTGATTTGGTAGACTCCACCCACTCAGTAATAATCGACACAACTTAAGGAGATCTTGAATGAGAAAGTTGCTTTTTGCTTTTGGCCTGACAAGCGCACTCGTATTTGCTCTGGCTGTGCACGCTGCGGCGCCAAACTTTGCCGGAACCTGGACGCTTGATAAGAGCAAGAGCCAGGGTCTCTCCCAGAGAATCCAGAACGCCGAGAGCGTGTCCTGGGTGATTACGCAAACTGATAAGGAGATCACTGTCGAAGAGAAGATTCAGGGCGGCGGCGGACCTGGTGGTCCGGGAGGTCCTCCTGCGGGCGGCGCTCCAGCCGGTGCCCCTCCGGCAGGCGGTCAGGGCGGTCCGGGTCGTGGTGGTATGGGCGGCATGATGGGTCCGCGCACCTATAACCTTGACGGTACCGAGACCACAGGCGAGACGGGTCGTGGAAAATTCGCGCGCAAGGCGACGCTTTCGAGCGACGGCAAAACGCTGGAGCTGGTCAGCAAAAATATGTTCACGGGACCGGACGGTAACGAGGTCACCATTACCAACTCTGACAAGCTTTCGCTTTCAGCCGACGGCAAGGTGTTGACCGTAGTTCGTCACTCTGAGTCACCGCGCGGCGCGCAGGACTCGACGCTCGTTTTTAATAAGTAAGCGCGACACAATTTCACGCAAAGGCGCGAGATTTTACTTTGCGCCTTTGCGTGAAACCTTTTCCTATAGGCTAGAGCCAATCGTGCGTGACGTCGCACCAGAGCGCGAGACCGCGCCACTCATTGAAGCGTGAGTAGTAGCGCGCGATCTTCTTGTCATTCGCTTTCCTGCCGTTGTTTCTGATCTGAAAGAACCTGGCTCGCGTCCATGAGTCGAGCGCCAGGCCGTCGTAACGTCCCAACAGTTTCAAAAGATTCTCAGCCGCATACGGCCCAACACCTTTCACACCTTTGATCTGTTTGATGAGCTCGGCGGCGGTGGGCAATTCACTCGCGAGCCACTCTTCGACGTTAAGCTCACCTGAGGCGACGCGGTCGGCCAGTTCCTTCAGGTAAGGCGCGCGATAACCAGACCGCACTTCATCAACAAAAAACTTCAGCGGCATCGCCGCGAGCGCATCGGCTTTCGGAAACGAACGGCGCCCGTCACCCGTTTCGCGCCCGAGATTGTCGACCAGCCCGTGAACCATTTTCAACGTCAGCGCCCACGAGCAGTTTGTCGTGCAGATCATTTTCACCAGGTCTTCGAAGACGGTGGGCGACCGCAGCAGACGTCCGGCGCCCTGCTCTCCAATCCAGGCAAACTCCGGATCGTTTCCGGTGACCTCGTAGAAGTGGCTGAGGTCGTCATCGAGACGGAGTATGTGACGGCAATCGCGCAGGACAATTGCGGCTTCTGATTTGCTCAGTGAACGAGCGGCAGTGACGCGAACGTGGTTCTTAAGCCCCGTCATGAAAACAGTAATTGGCGGCTTTGTTCCAAGGTCAATGACCCGGCTCAGTTCCCACTTTTCTGTGTCGAGAGCGAATGGCGGCAGTTGATACCAGCCATGGCTGGCGACAGTGCGACGGAAGCTGAAATTGCGTGGCGTGGGTATCTTGAGTTCCATTGATGGTGCGCATTCTATCAACTTGCGAGCTTGTATGGTTCACGTTCGGTCAAGCTGAAACTTGACAGCGGGGCACTCAAGGCCTAGACTGACTGAACTTGAAAAAACAGTGTGTGGAAGGCTGTACTCCTCAGGTCCTGACACTTGGAGCTTAAGAGGGGAGTGAGGTCAACTACTCGACCTCCAACAGTACTCCGGTGAACGTACGCACCGCTTCCGAAGACAAGTAAAGTCGGAGCTTTCCGGCTGAGGTTCGTCGCCCCACAGGGCCGCTAGCAGGGCACCCCGTGGGGCGAAACCGCTTTTAAAGCAGTTTCACGCAAAGGCGCAAAGGTTACGCAAAGACGCAAAGGTTTTCTTTGTGCCTTTGCGTAACCTTTGCGCCATTGCGTGAAACTCTTCACCGCACATAAATGGGGTTTGAGAGTATCCACGGCGCGTCGACAAGCTGCGGCAAGTAAATCTCGGCGCGATAAACACCGCGCTCCGTGACAGCGACATCCTTGGTGCTGATCCCACTGTCATCCGAAAAAACTGCGCCGTCCTTGAAGATCACGATGCGCCCCGAAGCCGGGCTGCGCACCCGTAGCCGCGTCCCGCCGTTCAACTGAATCTCATCACCCTGAATCTTTCCGTCCTCCGCTCCGAACGAAAACCCTGACGTCTCGCCAAGAAAATCGAAACCAATAAAGCAGTGCCCTGCGCGCACCGCCTCCACCAAACTCGTCTCATCAAGCGTTTTGTTCTGTTCGACCAACACGTGCAGACGCACAAGCCTGAAGCTGATCTCGTACGGATCGAGCTGGATGCCGAGCAGCGTCTTCCCGGAACTGTCTTTCAAACTGACGCCGATGTTCGCATGAGCATCATTACCCGCCACTCCCGTCAGTCTCCTCTGTGTCATCGCCTGGTCCCACTTTCGCAACGCTTCATCCGGACGTGCGAGATACAAAGCAAAGATCAGATCGGGATAACTCCGCCTGGACCACAAGACATCAAAAAACGCGATGACCGGGCTGATTCGCCGCGCGTTTGTAAAAACGTTGTAGACCTCAACACCATCGAGCCCCGGCGTGTTCCAGTTTTGAAACTGTTCCGGGTAGGCGACAATCGAAACATCACCGGGCAGCGCAAGCGTACGGTCACCGTTTGCCGCGCTAACTTCATTGCCGTTGATAAAGAGCACGCCACCGTGCATTCCCTTCAGAGTCATCGCCGCTGTGTCAAACTCTTTCTCGGTATGCTCAGTCATGATCACAAACTGCAACTGGTTAGCCTGAGCGGCCGCTATGATCTCCGCGAACGTGCCGGTGCTGTGACCACCGAGAAAAGAATGCACATGGACCACCCCTTTGTACTCGGTAAAGCCGTCGGCTGGATGGTGTTCCAAATTGAGTTGCCGGATTTCGGCGCTTAGACGGTGGAGTTTGTAGCGACGGTATGCGAACGGGATCTGCGAGAGCAGCAGCAGTAGAAAGACGATTAAGAGAATGAACTTCTTTGAGCGCATGGTTCAGTCGATGAAATCGACGGAAGCGACGTGCTCGCTGATGCTTCTGCCAAATTCCGCGACCTTAATATGTTCGGGATGGACCGTGTAAGCGTCGAGGGCGGCCCGGTCTGCGAAGGTAGCGACGAGCCCGGTATCATACGACCGCGGTAGAAACAGCAGGTCAAACCCGACTGATAGACTCTGCACTTCCGGAATGACGTTGCGCAGCCGGCGCAACAGATTCACATGTTCTTCACGCGCAAACTGCTCCACGTCGTCGCGATACTTCCAAATTACAATATGCGTCAGCATCCTTTAGCTCTCACCGCGCAGGGCCTTTAGATCTTTGATCAGGTCGCCGATCGCGTCTTCCGCAAAGAGCACTTTCCGTGCTCGCCAGATGACGCGTGGCGGTTTTAGTTTCTCCGGTAAACCTTTGACGATCACAAATAGCTCACCGTATGCATAAGGCGTATCCAGAATCCTTCGAAACTCGACTACGTTAAAAAAGATCACGTAATCAGCTTCTGAAAGTGTTTTGGCCGGAGTCAGGCTGTTGTACTTATCAACGTACTTATTGAGCTTTCTCGCCAATTGATTGTAGACCCAACGATAACGTCCCTTCGGTGCGGGATCAGCTTTCAGAACATCCTCGATAATGCCCCGCTCGCGGTCGTCAGCATCAACATTAAACACACGCGATTTGAACACCACCAGCAACGCGCTGCGCTTGTCGCGCACTTCTTCGAGAGAGTTACCCTCGACCGCCGGGCTCTGCGCCACCGTAGAAAAACAGAGAAGCAAAAACAACAGGATGAGGGTTGCAGCTTTCATACTTCCGGGCACTTCTCTTTGTCACACCATTTTTGTCGCGCTTTTTGGTGGATGAGGCAACGCCGGCGACTCGTCTTCTACCTCGACCTCTTCCAGACCAAGGTGTGCGACTCCGTGCGGTGTCAATGATATGTAGTCGTTACCTTCCGTCGTGTGGCGCACCAGAAATCGTTCGTGCTTCTCGAGATCTTCGAGGCCCGGACCATATCGGCGTTGGCGTAGGCGGCCGTGCTATCAAACAGCTCACGCGCGAGGATTCGTGTGTGGCCGCGTTCGCGGAGAAAGTTAATAATGTATCTTTCGATCTGTTCTAACCGGCTTTTTTCCATTGTCCCCACCTCGTTGTAAAGCGATTATGCGACGAAATGTAACAAACTGCCATCCGCAGATTTACTCTGCGGCGTCTGTTCCAGTTCAGACATCGATAGCTGCTCCTGCGCGAATTGAATTATTGGTCCCACTTGTACTTCTGATAGAACGGGTCCGCGTCGAGTTCGTATTGTTTGAGAAAATTCCAGGCAGTTTGGTTGAACTTGGACGCCTGGTCGTAGTACCAGTGATCGTGATTGCGAATTTCGATAAGCTCTACTGTGAATCCTTTGTCCTTCAACGCGTCTCTGGTTGCTCTCACGATTTTGAGTGGAAAAAACTCATCGCTGTCGCCGACCTGAATCGAGATGGGGACCTTTCGTTTTGCCAGATCCACCAAGTGAATATCGTCCTCGCCCAGTGCCCCGGCGTGGATGGCTGCGGCGGCGAAGTACTGCGATTCCATCAGAGACATCTCCAGGGCAAAGATTGCCCCCGCTGAGTGACCAAAGAGATAGACACGGCGTGGATTCACCGGGTATTTGCTTTTCAACTCTTCGACGAGATCGCGCAGGAAGTCTGGTCCATCCGGCGGCGAAGCCCAGCCCTTTAAGTTTGAGGCGTCGGGGCCGGCGATGATGATTCCTTCTTTTTTCGCGAGGTCTTTCCATTTTTCGACAAGCGTGACACCGGTGCGATTGGAGCCGTGTAGCATGATGATCAACGGCGCGGGGGCTTTCACGGTGGATGGGACGTAGAGATAGTAAGCACGTGCCTTGCCGCCAGAGGTGATCAGTTCTTTGGTTATGTCGTCTTTGGCAACGGCGGAAGAGAAGGAGAGGAGTAGGAGTAAGAAAGTGACTGGAAGTTTCATATTGTGATTCCTTTGTTTCACGCAAAGACGCAAAGTTTACGCAAAGACGCAAAGGGAAGCGCTATTCTTTGTGCCTTTGCGGAAACTTTGCGTCTTTGCGTGAAACCCTTTTTAAGACTTAGTGACCAGCGGCAGCTCGATGAAGCTCGTGCTGTAGATCCGCTGCGTCGCCTTCTTGTAATCCTCGGGTTTGGACCAGAAGATACTCTTCACAAACGTCTGCGGGTTGCGATCGTAAAGCGGAAACCAGCTCGACTGAACCTGGACCATGATCCGGTGCCCCGGCAGAAACACGTGATTCGCTGTCGGCAAGGCAAACCTGTATGACAAAGGCACATTGGAAGCGATCGCTTTCGGAAACTCAAGACTCTCGCGATAACGCCCCCGAAACACGTCCGCCGCGATCATCAACTGATAGCCACCCATATTTGGCTGCCCTGCCACCTGAGCTGGATACACGTCGATCAGCTTCACGACCCAGTCAGAATCGGTCCCACTCGTCGAAGCCATCAGGTTCGCGATCGGCTCGCCGCTGATCTTCACCGGCTCAGTCAAAACTTCCGAAGTAAAGGCGAGCACATCCGGGCGCCCTGACATCTCGCGCTGATCGTCAACCAGCCAACGCGACCAACTACCGCCATCGATCGGACGCGCGCGAAACGGCACCGGCTTCGCTGGATCCGATACGTACTCCCCGTAACTCTGCGCCGGCGACTTTGCCGTGAACCCCGCGCTCAAACCGGCGTTGAGATATAACGGAGTCGGTTTGATCGTGCAACCGTTTTCACATCCTCTGGGCCACGAGTTCAAACGGTGCCACTTATTCGTGCCGGTCTCAAAAGCAGTCACTGGCGCGACGTCCGCTTTCGGCGCGCCGTCTTTCAAATATTGATCGAGAAACGGCCGTAGGACCTCACGTCGAAACGTAAGGGCCGTGTCGCTATCGAACTTAATGGCGCCGAGCGCGCTGCCCTCGCGAATCTCCTGACCGTGATGCCATGGTCCAAGCACGAGATACACCTTGTCGTTGTTTGTGTCCTTCGGTTCGATCGCCTTGTACACCGCGATGTCGCCGTAGATGTCCTCCTGGTCCCATAAACTGTGAACGAGCATCACCGGAACTTTTAGCGGCTGCTTCGCGAGAATTTTATCGACAGCCTGATCGCGCCAGTAAGCGTCGTAACTCGGATGCTCGAGGATCTTGCGCCAGAAGCCGACCTGATCGAGACCGCGACGACGGCCGAGTTCACCTGCCGATCCGGCTTCCATAAACATGTCGTAGTCGTCGAAGTGGCTGGTCCACCATTTGATCTCGTTGCCGCGCGTGGCTTGCTGGTCGTAGATGTAACTCATGCCCTGCTGGCGAAACGCGCCATTGTGAAACCAGTCGTCACCGATCCAGCCGTCGACCATCGGATTCATCGGCACCGAGACTTTCAACGCCGGATGTGGATTGACGAGCGCCATCAACGGCAGGAACCCGTCGTAAGAGATACCGAGAATGCCGACGCGTCCATTCGTCTCGGGAATGTTTTTCACGAGCCAATCGATGGTGTCGTAAGTGTCAGTGGCATGGTCCACCTTCGTCGGGTTCTGCGGTCCCTGCAACGGACGGTTCATCACGTAGTCGCCTTCCGAGCCGTACTTGCCGCGAATGTCCTGGATGACGCGAATGTATCCGCCTTCGACGATCACGTCGGTGGCATTGTCGTAGCCGGTCAGGATCGATGCGAGATCGGAGCTTTCGGCGTGCGTGGTTAATGCGTCGGCGTTGTAAGGCGTGCGTGTCAGCAGAATCGGTGCGTTGCGCGCGCCTTTGGGAATCAGGATGACGGTATGAAGCTTGACGCGATCGCGCATCGGAATCATCACCGTGCGACGCACATAGTTGAAGCCTTCATTCGTCGGTTCGAATTTCGAAGGCGTTTCGCTTTGGGCGAGGATGGTCTGGCAGACCAATAGTGAGATCACAAATGCAAGCAGAGTTTTCATGATGGATGTCCTTTTAACCGCGGATTACACGGATTACGCGGATTAGTATTTCACGAACTCAAACTTCAGACGAACACTGCGGTCGGGGCTGTTGAAGAACGTCCCAAACTGCGTGCTGGCGATATTGTTCTGCACGTCGCGCGGGTTCCAGTGATTGGTGATGTTGAAGACTGTGAATCCCGCGCGTCCCTTGTGCTCTTTACCGCGAAAACGGACCTTGAGTGCTTTCATCACGAGCACGTCGAGCGTCAACAGGTTCGGGAAGCGCCCGCCTTCATTGCGTGGTCCAACAAAATCCTGGGGCCCGTTCACGATGGAAAAAGGAAAACCAGTATGCCAGTCAACGACGGGAGTAAACACCAGGTCGTGCGGCAAAGCAAAGTCTCCCCAGAACAGCAAACGATTGGGCGCGTCAAACGGCTGTTTGCCGTATTCGTCCGGACGAATTACCGCGTGCTTGAAATTGCCGAAGTAGGTATTGAAGTCGTTCAGATTTCCACGCGCCTGCGACCGCACGTACGAGAGAAAAATATTCCGACCTTCCTGAAAACGAAAGCGCGCCAGCGCCTGAAACTCGCGATAACGCGAACGCCCGTTATTCAGCAACAGCAGCGCAGTCGCGGCTGGTTCGATTAGGAAATCCCGGCGCGTGCTTCGTTCTTCATAACCAATGCGGAGCAGCAGTCGCTCGGTAGCCTGGTGATCGAGTTGCAGGTTCCACGCAAAAGAATACGGGTTTTCCAAATGGGCGGGCGCGGTGTTTTGAAACAGGCGCCGGTCGACCAGCAACAAATCCACAAACGTGTTCACACGCAGACTCTGGTATTGCTCGAATGAAGCGACATTGAGAGGAATCTTGTCGTAAAAGAGACCGACGCCGCCGCGCACGACCGTGCGATCGGTATCAAACGGCGTAACCACAAAGCCCAAACGCGGCGCGAGGTTGTTATTGTCTCCGATGCTGTCGCGATCGTAGCGTAAGCCCAGATCGAACACCACGCGCGAGTTCACAATCCACTTGTCTTGTACGAACGCCGAGAATTCGTTCTGCTCCTGATCGAGAACGCCATCGCCAACAAACTCGATAATTTGAAGTCGAGGATCGCTGCCTCCAAAGATCGTGACCGGGCTGCTCCTGTCAGTGCCGTTGAAGGCAGTGCGGCTGATGTTAACGCCCGTCTTCAGCGCGTGCGATCCCCGCGGTGCGAAATTAAAGATCTCGAGCCACTCGTAGCGGCGGCTCTCGCGATGCTGGCGATTGAACCAACCGCCGAAGTTTCGATCCGGAGTTATCACGTAAGGCGCGACGCTGTTGCCGAAGATGTCGCCGTCAAACTGTTTGACGCTGAAACTCGACTGCAGCAGCGCGCCCGACTCGAACGTCGCCTGCTCGTTGAACGCGAGAAACCAGCCGCGTTGATGAAAGTTCGCAGTCGTGTCCGACGGGTTGAACGTGTTGAGATTGAAGTAGTCAAACTTCTGCGGAAAAATCGAGAAGCTCGCGGTCAGTCGATTGTTTTTGTTGGCGACGTAATCCAGTCGTGAAAACGAATCGAAGCTCTCGCGCTTGATGTCGCGCTGGTGTTCCTCGAGCGCTTCGAGACTCGGCACGTTCGTGCGAATGAAACGATATTCAAGGCTCTGAAAGAAAAACAGTTTGTCTTTCTTAATGGGCCCGCCGACAGCGATTCGTGGTGTAGCAGCGCCGATGCCATAGATCTTCCCGTCGCGCCAGCGCGGCCGCGGCAACACGCCGAGAAACAGGTAACGCAGATCATTGCTGCCTGAGCGCGTCTCGATCGTCGTCACAGCTCCCGCAAACTTTCCAAACTCCGACGAGTACGGATTCGAATGTACTTGCACTGTATCGACTGCTTCGAGCGGCAACTCAATCGCGGGCGCGCCAGTGACCGGATCGGTAACGTTCAAACTCGAAACCAGAATGCCGCTCTGACTCGGTCGCGTGCCTTTAATGTTGAGGTTTCCATCAGGACCGCGCACGACACCCGGAAGCAGAGGCAGCGCATCCTGAAAACGCTGATCGATCAGCGGCGCATCGCGTAATGCTCGTTCAGTGATAACTGACGGCGTTGTTGATTCAGTTTTAAGTGGGTCGGTGGGATCTTCCTTGACTGTGACTGTTTCGCTGAGTGGGACCGGCTGCAAAAGAATGTCCTGTTCGACTGTGGCCTCGATCTGGACGTTCAGTTTCTTCTCATATTTCTTGAAACCCGAAAACTCAACCGTTACTATGTACTCGCCCGCAACAAGACCCGGAAAGTCGTACTGACCTTCCATGTCGCTGACGCTCTGAAGTCTCTTGTCTCCGAGTCGTTCACTGCCCAGTGTGACGACCACGCCCGGAAGAGCTTTGCGTTGGTCCGGGATATCGGCAACTACTTTGCCGGTGATTCTACCTCCCTGGAACGGCGCTGCGCCGTAAATCGGTGTGGAAATCCCGACGGAAAATAGTGTGACCAGAAACGGGATAAAAATACGCGTTAGTATGTAGTGCTGATTGTTCATTCGTGTCGTGTGGTGCGATTCGGCTTTGATGCTCAAAGTCCTTAGACACCCGAACTACCCAAACATTTCTTTTACGAGGAGACCTCAATGAAGAGCATTATAGGCGCTTTTGTGTTGGCATTGTTCATCGTGTGCCTGGCTTTACCAAATCTGGTTTTTGCCGGCGCCGAAGGATCTTCAGCCACCGGTTCTTTGAAGTTTGTACTGGACGACGGGGCGACAAGATTCGTGGAATTCAATGCCAAGGAAGGATTAGACGGTCAAGCAACGGGTGACATGACGTTCAGCGATCCGGTAGCAATTGCAGTCGACAATCCTGACGATGGAGAAGCCCCCAAAACCGAAGGTGTAATGGTTAAAGCGAAGTTTGATTGCATGACGACGTTCGAAAACCGCGCCGTGATTGGTGGCGAGATTTACGACTCAAACGTGCGCAGCAATATCGGCCAGCGCGTGTTGCTCGTCGTCGAAGACAACGGTCTTTCCAGGGATCGACTCACGTGGGGAATCTATCAGCAGCCGGCGACGGGTTGGATTCCGAGTGATGCGGAACTAAAAGACGACAGAGGCGCCTTCCTGACGTGGTGGGCGACCGATTTCGAGCAACGTGACGACAAAGGGTTTCAAATGCCTCAGAACAAGATCGTCGCTTGCCAGAGCTTCCCGCTCCAGTCTTACGACTTCCCCGAGTTCAAAGATTCCGGCGGCGACCTCCAGGTCCTGCGTTAGTTGATTTAATCCACAGATTACACAGATGTTTTAAAGAGAATCTGTGTAATCTGTGGATAACTACGTAATGTTGCGCTCGATGCGCCGGTCGGGAATTAACCACATCATCGCCACGGCGATATAAATCAAGCACGCAAGCCACGGCCTCACGAACGCGACTGGGATCGCCACCGCGTAGATCACCATCGATATCTTGCCTTTGAAGTCGGAGCCAAGCGCTGCTGCCAGGAGTGAATTGCCGTGTGTCGCGAGTAGTGCCCGGACCAGGATGGTGTAGGCGATGGCGGCCAACAGGAGCACCGCACCGTAAAGTGCGACCGGCCACTGCGAAAAATTGTTCTCGCCCATCCAAGCGGTGGTAAACGGAATCAACGACAGCCAGAAAAGTAGGTGCAGGTTGGCCCAAAGCGCGCGACCATCGACGTGCTGGGTGGCGTGAAGCAGGTGATGATGATTGCTCCAATAAATGCCGAGGTAAATGAAACTCATCACGTAGCTTCCCAACACCGGAACCAATGGTCGCAGGCCCGCGAGACTCGTCTCGTGTGGCGGGCGCAGTTCCAGGACCATAATCGTGATGATGATCGCGATCACACCATCACTGAATGCTTCCATTCGTCCGGTTGTCATAGTGTCGTAAGCATTCGGGTCTTCCTCTGCGATCTCTGCGGCCCTCTGCGTTGTCTGCGTTAACGGGCTATTTTCACGCAGAGAACGCAGAGGGCCGCAGAGATCGCAGAGAAAACTTATTTCTTGCGGCCGATCGCGAAGAGGCTTCCCGCGGAACGCACGTACATCACTCCGTCCGATAACGCCGGCGTTGCCATCAACAGTTCGCCCATCGAATTCGTCGCAATGTGATTGAACTTTTCACCCGCTGAGACGACGAGGATCTCACCGTCTTCATTCGACAGATAAATCTTCCCATCCGAAGCGACCGGCGACGCGCTGAATCCACTGCCGACGGTCGCGAGGCGTTGTCGGTAAATCTCCTCGCCGGTTTTCAAATTGTACGCGTCGAACGTCCCGTTATTTGCGAGCACGTAAAGTATGCCGTTGTAGATCAACGGCGTGGGCATGTAAGAGCCACGGCCAGTTCGACTCCAGATCACTGTGTCGCTGCTGGTCTTTCCCTCCGGCAAGGTGAGATCGCCGCGTGCGCCTGCTTTGACGACAAAGATTGGCCGCTCTGGTCCACGACCACTCACCACTACGAGAACGTCGTCCGCGAAGATCGGCGTCGGCGCAGTGATCTTTGAGCTGCGTCCGAGTCGCCAAAGTTCTTTACCCGTGCGTGGATCGTAGCCACGAATGAAGTTCGAGGCGTTCGCGATCAGCTCCTCGCCTTTGGAAGTGGTTGCAATTGTCGGCGTGCCCCAGGAAGGAATCTCATCACGATCGGTCTTCCAAACTGTCTGGCCGGTATTAGCGTTGAGCGCGATGATGAATGAGTCTGTTTGCGTGTCGCACTGGAGGATTACGAGATCTTTCCAGATGATCGGCGAACTTGCTGAACCCCACTCGTACGAGGGAACGTCGTACGCGCCCAAGTCGAGACGGCCGAGATCGACTTTCCACAGAAATTTTCCCCCAATGTCGTATGCGTAAACACCTTGCGAACCGAACCACGCGACGACGATGCGACCGTCAGTCGCGGGCGTAGAATTGGCGTACGTTGCTTTGATATGGCGCTTCTCGAGCGGCTCGCCTTCGTAC
>JBKPJP010000196.1:0-7513 GCA_046730735.1 Acidobacteriota bacterium
TCGTACGGCCGCGTTCGCGCGCGTTTGTGAAGCCGGCAATGGACGAGATCACAGACATCCTGCGACGTCGCCGGCGCATTCCGCAGGGCGCGCCCAACAACTTCGGCATCTCGTCACAGGACTCGCTGCTCGACGTCTACAACCAGTTAACGGGGGCCACCGCGCTGGTCCTGACCTCGATCTCATTCGTGGCGCTGATGATCGGCGGCATCGGAGTGATGAATATCATGCTGGTCTCGGTAACGGAGCGCACCCAGGAGATAGGTGTGCGCAAGGCTGTCGGGGCAACGAGGTTCGATATCCTGTCGCAGTTTTTGATCGAGGCGGTGGTGCTTACGGCCATCGGTGGTCTTGCCGGACTGGCGGTGGGTGAGATCGCGAGTCTGCTGATGAACAAATACTCACCCTTGCCGGCTTACGTGCCTCTATGGGCCATCGGTGTCGGCGTCGGGATATCGGCGGCTGTGGGGATCGTTTTTGGACTCTGGCCCGCGTGGAAAGCAGCGCGACTCAACCCCATCGATGCCCTGCGCTGGGAGTAGTTTCTTCGCATTTTGTGCCTTTTTGTGGCTTAATTACGTAACTCAGTGAAGTTTATTGAAACCTTAAAACTCGCGATCGCGGCGATCTGGGCGCACAAACTACGCTCGGCGCTGACGCTGCTCGGCATGATCGTCGGTGTCACGGCGTTCGTCGTCGTTGTGTCGCTCATCGAGGGATTCAACCGTTACGTCGACGAGAAGATCGCCGGCATCGGCGCGAAGTCGTTCACGATTCAACGCTTCAACCCGCTCGAAGATTTCAAAGACACTGACACCATCGCCGCCGCCGCCCGTCGTAACAAAGAGCTGACGATGGAAGACTATGAGTACCTGCTCGCGCGAGCGACTCTCATCGGCAAGCTCGGCGCAAAAGCACGAGGCACTCCGTCGGAAGTCAAACGCGGTGACGAAGTGCTGGAAGACGTTTTTGTTTCCGGCGCAACTGCAAACTGCGTCGATATCGAGAATCGCGACGTCGCCGAGGGACGTTTTATCGCTCAACCTGAGAACGAAAACGCCGCTCGCGTCGCGTATGTCGGCGCTGACGTTGCTAATAAACTATTCCCTGCCGGAAACGCTGTGGGGAATGAGATCAGCGTCCGCGGTTTGCCGTATCGAGTGATTGGCGTGGAAGTAGCTAAGGGAACTGTCTTCGGTATTCCGCAGGACAGTTTCGTAATCATCCCGCTGAAGACTTATTCAGTTACCTACGGCGCGTTGATTCGACAACGCTCGCTCTACTTCGTCGGCACCTCCAAAACTGACGATACGTTCAACGACGCAGTGGAGGAGTCGCGGTTTCTGATGCGCGTTCGGCGCAAGCTTGGCCCAGGAGAAAAAGACAACTTTGGGATCGTCACTCCCGATGCGATCACCGGCCTGCGCGATCGACTTTTCGGAACGATCTTCATCGTGGCGATCGCTGTTCCCGGTATCGCCCTCATTGTCGGTGCGATCGTGATTATGAACATCATGCTGGTATCGGTGACTGAACGCACCAAGGAGATCGGCATCAGAAAGTCTCTCGGCGCGCGCCAGATGGATATCTTGAAACAGTTTCTGGTGGAGGCCGTAACACTGGCAATCATCGGCGGCGCGGTGGGGATCTTGCTGGCGTGGATCGTCGGCGCGGTTGTCACCGCGTGGATCTTTCCGACGTATTTATCGATCTTCGCCATTCTGGGCGCGCTCGGAGCGTCGGGCAGCGCCGGTGTAGCTTCAGGGATCTTTCCCGCCTGGAAGGCTGCGCGATTGGATCCGATCGAAGCACTGAGGGCTGACTAATGAAGATCATTCGAAGCGACATCTACGAGAACCTCAAGATGGCCCTCGCGACGCTGCGCGCCAACAAGCTGCGCTCGTTCCTGACCGTCTTCGGAGTGGTAATCGGCATCATCACCGTGATGCTGATCGCGTCGATCATCAGCGGTATCGACGTTTCTGTAAAACGCGAAGTCGAGTCGTTTGGTACGCGCTCGATCTACATCAGCAAATACAATCCGGGCATTCACATGGGCCGCATGTCTCGCGAAGAAAGAATGCGCAAGGAGTTGACTTACGACGACGCCATCGCGCTCCAGTCGCTGCCCGCAATCGAACTCTCAGTTCCCTTCCTCGACATCACCAACTACTTCTTCGGCGGCAAGTTGATGGTATCCGGCGGTGGCAAGACGTCCGCACAAGTTGCGCTTCAGGGCACGTTGCCGGAGTTTGAAAAAGCAGGCACGCAGGTCATCTCCGAAGGTCGCTTCTTTACGTCAACCGAGAACGATACTAATCAGGAAGTTTGCGTGGTCGGTTCGAAAGTCGCTGACGACTTCTTCAAGGTCGGCTCACCGGTCGGGCAGACAATCAAGATCGGCACGCAGGAGTTTCGTGTTGTTGGCGTACTCGAGAAACGAGAACAGTTTCTCATCGGCGGCGGCAGTGACGATCAGAACAACGTGATCTACGTGCCCTTCACGGTGGCCCAAAAGCTGAAGCCAAATGCCGACGACATCTACATTCTCGCGGTCGCGCGTCCGGGGATGATGGACGAGGCGAAGGACCAGGTGCGCGACATGCTGCGCGTGCGCCGGCAAGTGCCGTTTGCCGCGGACGACAATTTCGGAATGGAAACTTCCGAAAGCATTCTCGACAACTTCCGCTCGATTACCGGCGGTCTCGCAATCGCGATGGTGGTCATCTCTTCAGTCGGCCTGATGGTCGGCGGGATCGGCGTGATGAATATCATGCTCGTGTCAGTCACGGAGCGCACTCGCGAAATCGGCGTGCGCAAAGCGATTGGCGCCAGAAAGAGCGACATCATGTGGCAGTTTCTGATCGAGGCCGCCACGCTCACCGGCCTCGGAGGAATTGTTGGTCTATCGATCGGCTGGGGACTGACGCTGCTGCTGCGACTCCTGCTTCCGTCTTACGTGCCGCTCTGGGCGCCAATCGGCGGCTTAGTCGCGAGCGTCGGCATCGGATTAATCTTCGGCCTCTGGCCCGCGTGGAAAGCCGCCCGTTTGGACCCCATCGAATCGCTGCGTTACGAGTAGGGCGTTACGAAACAAAGCTCGGGAACAACGACGTCGTAATCACCGCGAAGAGCATCAGCATGAGGTAGAGAATGAGGGATACGCCCCATCCTGCACTGCTGCCTACTTTTGTCCCTCCGTAATGCAAACCCTTCGCTCGTAACCAAAGAAAGTAAAACCACGTCAGCCCAATGAAGCTCAGCAACACGAACAGCACGGGATGGTCCGTACCCGAAACCAGCAGACTGAGGTTGTCCTGCAGCGTCGTGTCCTGATTACGAATCGGGTGCAGGTCATCCGGAGATTTCAAGTAAAGGATCACGAGACCGAGGATCTTTTGAATTGCCACAACCGGCAGCCATGCCCAGAAGGTAACTGCCAGCGACTGCCAAAAGTTGATCCGGCCTCCAAACACGAGCACGAGGAGCAGGCAAAGTGCGGCCGCCAAAGCACCGATCACAAACAGACCGATAATGGCTTTTACCATCCCGCCCACACGCTCGGCCGGGTTCTTCAACGCCGACATTTGATCGGTCCTCATCTTCTCCAGGGCTTGCGGCGGTGGCGTGAATGGAGCCGGCATCTCCGCAACCTTATCGACCATGTGCTCAACGATTCGCTCCGGCGTGATTCGCTGCACGAATGCGAACGAGTAGACCAATGAAAGCACCGCGATAATCGCGAACGCTCCTATCCAACGCGGATAAGATCTGAGGTCACGAAACACGCGCGCCGGCTCGAAAAAGATTCCCGTCAGCCTCTCGACGAACGAGAGCGGCTCGCCTGGTTCACGAACCACGGGTAATGGAATCAGGCTCAAGAGGAAGAGCAAAATTCCTCCAACCCCCATAGCCCCGCCCGTCGTGACTCCTCCGGCTATGAACTTCGCGATCCCGCCGACAAGAACGAGAACCCCGGCCACAAATAGCCCGATCGCAAACGGACGCAGTTTGACGGGGCGTGGTGCGGGCGGCTCGGCTTCCGGCATTGGCGGCGGCGGCGGCGCCTGAAAATCCTCGTTGTAAGCACTCATCGATTCGATCTCCTATGTGGCTGGTACGCGGTCTCTAAATCCAGGGTTTCAGTAACACGGATGACGCAGATAAAAAATCCGATCTAATCCGCGTTATCCGTGGCCCAACCGGGCACGCGGATGCAGGCCACCTCGTGGCCCGGTGATACTTCACGTAACTCCGGATCGATGTGGGCACACTCCTCAATCGCAATCGGACAGCGCGTGCGGAAGCGACAACCTGAAGGCGGATTGATCGGCGTCGGAACGTCGCCCTGCAGGATGATTCGCTTGCGTTTCTGCTTCGGATCGGGAATCGGAATGGCTGATAACAACGCCTGCGTATAAGGATGAAGCGGCTGCGCATACAACTCCGCCGCGCCCGCGATCTCGACGATCCGGCCGAGGTACATCACCGCGACGCGAGTCGAAATATGTTCGACGACCGCGAGACCGTGCGAGATAAATAAGTAAGTGAGGTTGAACTCTTCCTGAAGCTCCTGAAGCAGGTTCACCACCTGCGCCTGCACGGAGACGTCGAGCGCCGACACCGGCTCGTCGGCAACAATCAATTTCGGATTGAGCGCGAGACTGCGCGCCACACCGATGCGCTGCCGTTGCCCACCCGAGAACTCATGCGCATAACGATTCATGTAATCAGGGTCGAGACCGACGCGTCGCAGCAGACTTGCAACTCGCTCGCGACGTTCGCTCTTCGTCCCCTGCTTGTGAATCACGAGCGGCTCGGCAACGATGTCGCCAATCTTCATGCGCGGGTTCAGCGAAGCATACGGATCCTGAAAAATAATCTGCATCTCGCGTCGCATCTCGCGCAACTCCTTCTTGTCGAGCGCGAGAATGTCGCGTCCCTCGAAAAGAACGTGTCCCGCGGTCGGTTCGATCAAACGCAGCAGACAGCGCCCCACCGTTGACTTGCCACAACCCGACTCGCCCACCAAACCCAACGTCTCGCCCGCGAAGATCTCAAACGATACGCCGTCAACCGCGCGCACTACGTCGTCAGAACCTTCGACCGGAAAATGCTTCACGAGTCCGCGCACACTGACAAGGCTGTCTTCCGCGAGCGGCGGTGGCCCAGCATGTTTGTTTGTCTCAACTTGAGTGCTCATGAACACCTTCGTGGTCCGCCGCTACTGCCGCGGCGAGATCGTAAAGCACACAACGCACCTGCACCCCTCCCTCGAGTTGGTAAAGCGGAATCTCTTCCGCGGTGCAACGAGGCATACGGTGATGACAACGCGGCGCGAAGTGACAACCCGGCGGCAAGTCGGTCGGGCGCGGCACCACACCTTCAATCGTTTCCAAACGTTCCTTCTGAATCACGGTGGTGCTGGTCAGTTTCGGCACCGAACGCAGCAAGCCCTCGGTGTAAGGATGTTTGGGCCGTGCAAACAACTCTTCAACCGGCGACTCTTCAACTATCCTGCCGGTGTACATCACCGCCACGCGATCTGCGACTTCGGCTACAACACCGAGATCGTGCGTGATCAAAAGCACGGCCAGTTCTCGCTGCTTTCTCAACTCATCCAGCAACTCTAGAATCTGGGCCTGAATCGTGACGTCCAGCGCTGTCGTAGGTTCGTCTGCAATCAACAATTTGGGATTGCAGGCCAGGGCCATCGCGATCATGACGCGTTGTCGCATGCCGCCCGAGAGTTGATGTGGATAATCACTCACCCGCCGCGACGGGTCGGGAATCGCAACTTCCCGCATAGCCTCGATCGTGGCCTCGCGTGCCTGCTTTTTCGACAGCTTGCGATGCAGCCGCAGCGCTTCACTGATTTGCTCACCGACTGTGAAGACGGGATTGAGCGAAGTCATTGGATCCTGAAAGATCATCGCGATGTCGTCGCCGCGCATCTCGCGCATCTCGGCATCGGAGAGTTTGAGCAGATCTTTGCCGTCGAAGAGTATTTCTCCGTTGACGATCTTTCCGGGCGGCGCAATCAGTCGCATCACGGAGAGCGCCGTCATCGACTTTCCACACCCGGACTCACCGACCAGTCCCAGCAATTCGCCACGGTCGAGATAGAAGCTGACGCCATCAACCGCGCGTACAAGTCCCGCGCGGGTCGGGAAGTGTGTCTGAAGATTTCGGACTTCGAGCAGGTGGGCCATCGGCGATCAATATAGATTGAAATTGTATTCGAGCTGCATCCACATCGAAACGTTTTTGCCGTCCTTCGTAGCTGGGACGAACTTGATCTTACGCGCAGCTTCGATGGCTCTCTCGGTTAGTCCATAAGGCAAACTTTGAACTACCAAAATTTGGGTCACAGTACCGTTGGCTGCGAAAACGCATTTTAAAATCACGGTTCCGGTGATTGCCCTGCCTCTGGCCTCCTCACTGTAATCAGGTTCGGGTTTTTTAATAAGACGAATTTTGGTATCGACTTGCACGCCCGTGAAAGTATTTTCCGTGTCAGTCTCAAGGGCTCCAGCTTGAACCTTGTCGGAAATCTCAATCGCGTTTTTTTGCTTTTTCAGCGCTAAGTAGTGAAAGAACGTGTTGATTCGCGGGTCATTGATGGGTGCGCCATATGCCCGCACTTCATAAAGCCGGTCTTCAATCGCAAGGAATTGCACCTTGCCCTTTCCATCCGGGTAAACAAATTCTTTAGCTGTGCCGCCATCGCGACTGAAATCACGTGCTGAAGTCAGCTTCTCGGCCGGATTTGCCGCCGCTTGTTCCTGAATGAATGATTCCAACGTCATTCGCGGCTTCGGGTTCTCAACAATCTGAATGGAATAGTCGACACCCTTCATAGAACACTTGATAACACGCCTTTGGCGATCCTTCTGAGGTGGCATTCGCGTTTCTTTGCTGTTCTGTAACACTGGAAGCGCCGGCAAGGCTATTGAGAAACGTTCATTCTTGACTGTGTAGAGGGTCCAGCGCGGCGTGTCAAATGTTTGCGGCCTGGCGAAGGATACCGCCATGATTAGGAGACAGACGGTTAGTGAGATTCGCTTCTTCATAGTCCAAGCTTAATCATTCGTGCGTTTTCGTAATCGCCATCCTCCGCAGGGTAGCGTAACGACTTAGCTATCGTTCCTTTCTCCTTCGCGAGTGACCAGACGATGCTCTCGCCCGCCGGCAGCACGTTTGGTTTAGATGCGAATACAGGATCCTTGAATGCCTCTTCAGCGTCAATGGGCTGCCAGCCTTTCGACTTGAGCATCGCGATCAAGTCGTTCAGAAAGAGACCGTTGAGGAGATTGAAATGCACCAGGACGGTGTGCTTCACGGGGCGACTCATAACACGACGCGCGAGCGTGTCGTAGTACTCAGCCCGGGCCCACATGTGTTCCAGGTAGAAGTCGCGATACGGCTTCACGTCAGCGTCCGGATCTTTCTTTAGACGCGTCGTGAGACGCTGATCAATGAGCCAGTCGGAGTTGTCGATCGTGACGTGACC
>JBKPJP010000197.1:0-1863 GCA_046730735.1 Acidobacteriota bacterium
CCAGTGATGACGGCGTTCAGATCCGTGTGCACGATGTTGTTGTTCGCATCGAGCATCTTCAGGATCGGTTGACCGGCGCGCGGATGTCCCGCCGGATAAACGGCGTCGTAGTTGATGATCGGTTGACCGCCGGGAGTTTTCTTCGGCGTGCCGTCCGTATTCTTCACAGTCGCGAGTGACATTTCCTCGGCAGTGACCTGCGAGCGATACCACTCGGCGCCTTTTAGTTCGACGTTGACGGAACCAAACAAGCCCATCGCGAGCGAACCGCCGTCGCCTTCACCGCCGGTAGTTGCAGCGGTTGAGTAAAGCAGGTGGTTGCCCTCGCGTTGTGCGAAGTAGGTGTAGGTCGCCGATGCGCCTGGAGCGACCAGGCTCGACGGGTTCAGACCGACGTTTGAACCGTCGGAGGCAATCGTGCCTACGAGTTGCAGACCCATCACGTGCGCTGAAGCAGTGCGCGTGGCGGGGGCGTTGTTGGCGGCGAATGAATTTACGTCTGCCGCATCGGGTGCGAGTAAGTTAGTAAAATTAATTACGAGACAATCACCGGTATTCATGCGCAGCGCGATCGGGCGCGCGCGTTTGTCAGGACGTAGCTGAACGTTGCCCGGAACGAGGCCCTTTGCGGGATCGATGGGGACGACGTCGCGCTTCAGCGCGTAGATCATACCCGCGGGGTTTATCGCGCCCAGACGGTTATAAATAAGGGCCTGGTCCAATGCGACCACTTCGGCCTTAACCGTCCGCTCGCAATTCGGCGGGGGTGACGTTTGAGCGTGCGCGCTTGAAATCGCAAACAGCGCAACCACTCCGGCGCAGCAGGACGATACGAGCGACTGCCACCGCCGTAAAGCTTTTCTAATTTTCATACACTTTAACCTCAATAGAGTAAAAGAAGGCTGGGCCAGGCCCAGGAGAAACTGGTTTTAGGTTTTGCTGACGACCTGCGGACCTTAGTGGTGGCGAGGCTTCATCGTAAGTTCATCGTTCGCTCGGCCTTTGGCAAACGTCGTGCCGGGTGGATGGTTTCACGCAAAGGCGCAAAGGAAGACGCAAAGTCGCAAAGAAACTCGTAAATTCTTCTTTGCGACTTTGCGTCTTCCTTTGCGCCTTCGCGTGAAACCGATGTTCTACCGTGTGTCGCTGAATACCCAGGGTGTTCCATCACGGAACATCATGATTCAGCCTCACTGCCGCCGCGGAGGCCGAAGGTTTTCATCTTTCGGTAGAGGCGCGGGCGGTGGTAGTTGAGGATCTCGGCGGTCTTTTTAACGTTTCCTCCGGTGCGCTCCAACGTTTGCGCGATGGCTTCGCGTTCGATCTCGTCCATCGTCATATAAGGTGGGATCACGCAACGATACTCGCCGTTCTGCGGCCCGTGAAGCTCTTCGGGTAACGAGTCGGGCGTCAACTTATCTTCCGTCGCAAAGAGCACAGCGTGCTCGATCACACTCTCGAGCTCGCGTACGTTCCCGGGCCACGAATACGACATCAACAACGAGAACGCAGCGGTCGAGATCTCGCGAATCCGCTTCTTGTACTTTTCCGCGTACTGCTCCAGAAAGCGATTCGCAAGCAGCGGAACATCGTCGAGACGCTCACGCAACGGCGGCGGCTTGACCTTGATCGTACTGATGCGGAAATAGAGATCCTTGCGCAACGTACCTTCGCTAATCATCTGCGCCGTATCGCGATTGGTCGACGAGACGAGCCGAAAATCGACACTCATTTCGTTCTCATCTCCGAGCCGGCGGAGTTTTCGCTCCTGTAGCACACGCAGCAACTTGGTTTGAAGATGAAGCGGCATCTCGGCGATCTCATCCAGCAGGAGCGTGCCCCCGGCGGTCGCTTCGATAAGCC
>JBKPJP010000198.1:0-19813 GCA_046730735.1 Acidobacteriota bacterium
TTAACTGACGGCGACAACGACGGCGCCGTTGTCGAACCACCGGAAGGATTCGCCGCACCGAGCTTCGAATTGCCGATTCGCTCTTTCACGTCTTTGATCGTGAGGCCGAGCTCTTCGGCAACGATCGCGCGCGTGTAAGTGCGTGTGCCGGTGCCGAGATCCTGCGTGCCGACGGCAACGACCACCGAACCGTCACGCGAGATCGTCACATCAACCTTGCACTGGTTGTTGCCGCCGCCGCCCCACGTGCCGACAGCGCAGCCCATGCCGCGTTTCAATGGACCAGCATTCCCACCCGCGATCGGATTTCTATGGGACCATCCGATCTCGTGCGCGGCGCGTTGCACCTGCCGGTGATAAACCTCGACGCGAAAGTTCATGATGCGAAACTCCACCGGGTCCATCTTGATCTTGTAGGCGAGTTCGTCCATGAGCGACTCGACCGCGAACGACGCCTGCGGATGGCCGGGCGCGCGCATCGCAATCGACGAGTCTTCATTCGTGTGCAGCGCGTAGACCTCGCGATACGTGTCGCCCATGCGATAGATGTACGGCTGGCCCGCCTGCGAGCCAGGACCGAGACCGCCGAGGCGATACTGGCGCGCGTTCAGCGCGACGATCGTGCCGTCTTTTTTCACGCCCGCTTTCAACTTCTGCCACGAACCCGAGCGATTACCGGCCATCACAAACTCGTCGTAACGAGTGAACATCAGTTTCACCGGCGTCTTTGTTTGTTTCGACAAACGGCACGCAAGTAAGCCTTCGAGCCCGAGACCAAACTTCGAACCGAAACCGCCGCCCATGTGTTCGACGCTCACGGTTACGGCGCTTTCAGTAAGACCGAGTTCTTTCGCGGCGTCCGCCGCGATCGTGAACGTGCCTTGTGTTGACGCGTAGATCGTGGCGGTGTCGCCACCGCGGTAATCGACGACCATGCCGTGCGTTTCGAGACACGCGTGATGAATGCGCGCGGAGATGTATTCAGCTTCGACAACAGCGTCGGCAGTTGCGAAAGCGGCTTCAGCCTTTTGTTGGTCCCCGTTCTTTCCTTTTTCCTGGAGGTTGTTTTCTTCAGCCACGACTTTGGGCGCGTCGGGTCGAATGGCTGCAGGCGCATGGACCACGTGCGCCAGCACTTCGTAATTAACTTTGATCGCGCGCAACGCGTCGCCTGCGATCTCAGGTGTGGTTGCGGCGACTGCCGCGACGGGAGCGCCCGCGAAACGAACTTCGGTCAATGGAGCCGGAATGATCGCTTTCACGCCGGGAATCTTCGATGCGGCATCGGTGTCGAAACTCGTGACGCGCGCGTGTGCGTGCGGGCAACGAAGAACGCGCGCGTAGAGCATCCCCGGCAGGCGCTGGTCGTAGGTGTAACGAGCGACGCCCGCAGCTTTCAATGGACCATCGACGCGCGTGTATCGATGATTGAGCAGCGTGTGCTTGTCATTCGGTCCCCAGCCCGGGCCGGCATCTGCGTCGACTTCGATCTCGACCATCTGCTCGACGCCGTTGACGACGCGCGGCACACGGATCTTCTTCTTCGGTTTCGGTGTCGGTTGTGCTTGTGGTTGTTGCATCGTTGTAATCTCAGCCGGCAGTAGACTTCGCGGCCGCTAAAGCTGCTTCAAAAACTCGTGGGTAGGTTCCGCAGCGACAGAAGTTTCCTTTGCAGGCTTCGCGAACTTCCTCGAGGCTTGGATTTGGATTCTTCTTCAGGTACGCCGAGATCGTCGTGACGAAACCGGGCGTGCAAAAGCCGCACATCAACGCGTCGTGTTCGACGAATGCAGCTTGCACAGCATTCGGACTCTCTGGTGAGCCGAGGCCTTCGACGGTTGTGATCTTCCGGTTCGTGGCGTCGACGGCGAGCACGAGACAGGAGTAAGCGGGCTTACCATCGAGGAGGACGGTACACGCGCCACACGTTCCCACGTCGCAAACGAGTTTTGGACCAGTGACAGCGGGTTCGAGATGGTTCCGAAGCGCGTTGAGCAGAGTGGTACGCGGCTCGACCTGAATGTCTCGCGCAGTGCCGTTTACGTCGAGAGCGATCTTGACGTTGCCGGAAAGGGTGCCTTTTTTCTCCTGTGCCTCTGCTTCGGCTTCGGTCCAAAGGTGATCGGCAATGGCGGCGCCGGCGCCCGCGATACCGACGCCTTTCAGAAACTTACGTCTGCCCAGATTGTGATCCTCACGAGACTTCGTCATCGTTACCTCTCCTCGAATATTTCCTTGACAAGAAAATAAGTGCTCACTATTGTTCGCCCGCTAGACAGGTATTGGTAAAACCATTTGCGGGCAAATTGAATTATGTCGGTCGGCAAAAATTAGCACCAAACCAGTTTCACGCAAACACGCAAAGGATCAAAACCGAAGGCGCAAAGAGAAAGCGACCGTTACGTCTTCATTCTTCTTTGCGTCTTCGTCGTCCTTTGTGCCTTTGCGTGAAAACTTTTCCCGCGTGAGGAGTCTTCGATGAGAAGAGTATGTGTCGTCTTCCTGATGCTTTTGTCAGTCTCGACAGTCAGCGCTCAGAAAACTGATTGGTCCGTCGCGATGGTTGAGTCGACGATGAAGCGTTATCCGACCGCGAAGGATCTCGGTTCGTGGGGCTACGCGAAATCGCTTTATCTCTACGGCCAGTACCTCGTTTACAAACGAACGCACAATCCTCGTTATCTCAAGTACATTAAAGACTGGATCGACATGCACGTCGACGAGCAAGGCACCGTGCGCAGCGCGAACGCGCAGGGCGAAGTGCGCGAAGTGAAGTTTGACAATCTCGACAGCATGCTGCCCGGCAACCTGCTCCTGCTGCTCTACGAGGAGACAAAAGAACCTCGCTACAAGCTCGCCGCCGATCGCATTCGCAAACGCTTCGATACCTATCCACGCACAAAAGACGGAGGCTTCTGGCATGCGACGAGTAAGAGCCGCGAATGGCAGTTGTGGGGCGACGGGGTGTTCATGTCGATGCCGTTTTTAGTGCGTTATGGAAAGATGTTCGGCGACAGTAAATACGCGAATAATGAGGCAGTTCATCAATTACTGACCTATTCCGGCCACCTGAACGACCCGCGCACAGGGCTGATGTTTCATGCCTATGACGAGAGCGGTCAATCGACCTGGGCCGACAAAGAAACCAAACATTCCGCGGAGATCTGGTGCCGTGCGATGGGTTGGTTTGGGATGACGTTGATTGAAGTGCTCGAACTCCTGCCGCGCAATCATCCGATGCGACCACAGTTGATTGCGCAAGTCGCGCAACTCGTTAAAGCATGGGCGCGCTACCAGGACGAGAAAACCGGACTCTGGTACCAGATCGTCGATAAAGGCGATGATCCTGCGAACTGGCTCGAGACGTCGAGCTCGAGCATGTACACGTACGTTACTGCGATGGCCATTCATCGTGGTTACGTAGAGAAGAAATACGCCCGCGCGGCCCGGAAAGGGTACGCCGGCGTACTCACAAAAATCTCTATGGACCAGGACGGTCAAACAAATCTCACCGGCATTTGCGAAGGCACGAACGTCGCGGACCTTGCTTACTACTTCGCGCGCAAACGCAACACCAACGACTTCCACGGCCTCGGCGCATTTCTGATCATGAATGAGAAGTTCATGAACAAAATCCTCAACGGCAGTAGTCGATCGTTTTGGAAATCCGTGTAATCCGCGGCTAAAACGGAAAAAGTCTTGACCTGGTACAAAATTGGTATTATAAGTTCCGCGCTTCGCCCCGAATTGTTATGACCAATTCCAGCGCTAACAGGTTGCAGATCGTTCAGCCTGTCCGGTCCGGACAGACTACTGAACAGGTTGTCGCCCGTGTTTACGAGCTGATCAAGAATCAGGATCTGAAACCCGGCGATCGCCTGCCGCCCGAGCGCGAGTTGTCAAAACAGTTGGGAATCAGCCGCCCTTCTTTGCGGGCCGGGCTGAGCTCTTTGATATCGATGGGTGTGCTCCAGTCGCGCCAGGGCGCCGGCACTTTCATTGTCGATGGTCCTCCAGCTCTCGACAGTGAGCCGTTGCGTCTCCTGGCGCAGCTTCACGGTTTTAGTTTCGAGCACATGTTCGAAACGAGATCCGTGCTCGAGGTAGGCGCCGCGGGTCTGGCCGCAGAGCGGGCGACGGGGGAACAGTTGGCAACGATGTCCGAAGAGATCGCCGACATGTTTGCCGCGCTAAAGGATCCGCAGCAGTTTCTGGTTCACGACGTCGCGTTCCACCGGGCAGTCGCGGCCGCGTCAGGCAATCCAACGCTTGCGACTCTCGTCGAGATGGTATCGGCGATTCTTTACGAACGGCGCCGCGAGACGATCGAACGCGCACACGACTTCAACGAAGCTCTCGAACTGCATCGCCGGGTCTATCGCGCGATTCGCGCGCGCAAGCCTGACGAGGCTCGCGAAGCGATGCGCGAGCACATTGTTCGTGCGCAGCGAGCTTTTGCGCTTGAAGAGAAGCAGCACCATGCAAAGCTCGTGAGCACAGATGAACACAAATAAAACTCCGGATTCGCGTGTTATCCGTGGCTCGGATTTACCTCTCATCTTTTTAATTAAATTGTCCTAAGTAGAGACAATTTCGCCCGACCCCGTAAACTCGAAGGAGGAGTCCATGCTTAGTTTTCGGCGTTGTTCAACCATCCTGATGTTGATCGTCGCGTTAATAGCAGCTATCTCCGCCGCACACGCCCAGACGATCACCGGCTCAATCTCAGGCGCGATTATGGATGCAACCGGAGGAATGATTCCCGGCGCGACCATCACGCTCACCAGCGAGAAGACCGGACAACCACGCAGTTCCATAACTGACAGCGAGGGCCGCTTTAACTTTGCCGCCCTGCAACCCGGCTCCTACGCTTTGAAGGTTGAACGGCAGGGATTTCAAACACTCGAGCAGAGAGGAATCATCCTCAGTGCGAATGAGAATCTCGCCCTCGGCGATCTCAAGCTGCAACCGGGCCAGGTGAGTGAAACAGTCAGCGTGATGAGCGAGGGCGCGATAGTCGAACGCGAAAGCAGTGACTTAACCGCGCGACTTACCTCAGATCAAATTAATCTCATCGCCACTAAAGGCCGCGATGTTACTTCGCTCCTGCGGCTGTTACCCGGCACTTCCAACAACGACGATATCGAAGGAGCGGGCGATGGCTTCGGCACCGATCTGCCTAACATCTCGGGCCAGCGCGGACGCTCAACCGTTCCCACGATCGATGGTCTCTTTGCAGGCGAACCCAGCGGTTCGAATAAATTGAGCTTTACGATCAACCAGGACGCCGTTGCCGAAGTCAAAGTGTTGCGCAACAACTACGGCGCCGAATACGGCAACAACGGCGGCGCGATCATCAACATCGTTTCGAAGGGCGGCGGTAAAGACTTCGCCGGCTCCCTCTACTACTTCCTGCGCAACGAATCGCTTAACGCCACTCCCTTTTTCAACAACAAAGCGGGCTTGAAGAAACCGCTTTATCGTCACCTCTATCCCGGCGGCAACTTCAGTGGTCCAATGTGGCTGCCGCGCTTTGGCGAAGGTGGCAACTTCTGGCTGAAAGACAAAGCATTCTTCTTTTACGCTTACGAGAAGCCACACCAGATCACGCCGCAGGATCCACGTTTCGTGACGATGCCGAGTGCGCTCGAACGCAACGGCGATTTTTCGCAATCGATCAACTCGTCGAATGCGAAAGTGTTCGTCAAGGATCCTTTACTGCCGGGCGGTTGCAGTGCATCCGATCAGAGCGGCTGCTTCCGCGATCCTTCGCGCGGCACAGCGTCGAACCCGCAGGGCATCAACATTATTCCGATTACACGCTTCAACCCGAGCGGTTTTGCATTGCTCAATTACTTCCCGCTGCCGAACACTATCGGTGGCTCGGGGGGCGCCGCATTCAATTACGTTTCACAGAGCCCGCAGGACGTGCCGAAACGCAGCCAGGTGCTTCGCTTCGACGTCAAGCCGAATGACAAAGACACTATGTACTGGAAGTACCAGTGGTGGACTTCCGACAACCTCGGCACCGGAACGTCGGGCTGGCCCGGTAACGACAACAATCGCTGGGGCATCAATTCACACTATCTCTACAAAGACGACGGCTGGTCCGCAAACTGGGTGCGCGTGATCAGCGCGAACGTCGTCAACGAATTCAGCTTCGGTATGCGTCACGACTCCGAAGGATTCGTTCCGGGCGATGGTGAGATCGAACGCGTGCAGCGAAGTGCATTGAACTACACCGCGCCGCAACTCTTCCCGCAAAACAATCACCTCGGCACGATCCCGCGCGTCACAAACTGGGGCGGCGTTCGTGGTCCAACGAACGGCGTCGCGAACATCAACTGGCTCGATCGCTGGGGTGAAACCGGCAACGACTACGTCAAACCGTCGTTCGCCGACAACGTCTCGGTGACGCACGGCGATCACGCGCTCAAGTTTGGTGTTTATTTCGAGCGGTTGCTGAACGGTGAAGCGCCGGGCGGCCAATGGTCCGGGGTCTTCAACTTCGCCGGCAACGACAGCAACTACACCGCGGCGCTTGGCAATACCGGTTACGCCTACGCGAACGCGCTGATCGGCAACTTCCGCAACTACCAGGAATCGACGGCGCGTCCATTTACGAATCTTCGATTGACGCAGGTGCAGTGGTACCTCGCGGACCAATGGAAGATAAGCCGCAGTTTCACGCTCAATTACGGTCTGCGATTTGGTTATCACTCGCCGTTCGAACAGATTGACGGTCAGGGGTCCAACTTTGTTCCGGAGCTATTCAATGCGGCACAGGCAGTGAAGTTGTATGAAAGTGCGTGTGCGGTGAGCTTCACGCCGCCCGCGACGTGTCCGGCCGCGCAGCGTCGCGCGAAGAATCCGGTCACAGGGCAACTGATTCCACTCACCGGCGCGAATGCAAACCTCGTCGGCGCGATCGTTCCCGACAGTGGCAACGCGAACAACGGCCTGGTCCTCGGCATCGATCCAAACACACCGCGTGGTTTCCGGACCACGCGAGCGGTTGATTACGAACCGCGTTTGGGTTTTGCGTGGGACGTGTTTGGTCGAGGTTCGTCAGTGGTTCGTTTTCAGGCGGGCGTCTATCATGCGCCGCGTGTGGGTGGTGGCACGACCGGCGGCAACCTCGTCAACAACCAGCCCGCGAATCGAACATTCAGCATCGATTTCGGCAACATCAACACGCTCGAGAGTCTCGTCGGCACTGCCTTGACGCGACCATCGACGATCAATGCGGTGGAGATGAATTCTCACACGCCGTCGATCTACAACTTCACTCTCGGCCTGCAACAGGAGATCGGTTTTCAAACGATCATGGAAGTGAGTTATGTCGGATCGTTTGCACGGCACCTGGGCGAGAGAGTGAATATCAATGGCGTCCCTGACGGCGCACGCCTCGGTACAAACAACATCGATCCGGTAACGGGACAGCGGCTCGCCAACGATTTCCTGCGACCGTATCGTGGGTATGCCGACATCAACCTCGTGCGTTGGGCCGGCACTTCGAACTACAACTCGCTGCAAGTGCAGGTTACTCGGCGCTATACGCAGGGATTTCAGTACGGACTTGCTTACACTTACTCGAAGTCGTTTGACTACGCGAACGACGACTCATCCGACGTTGCGTTTGCGCGTCCTTACAAAGACTTCAACTATGCGCCGTCTGATTTCGATCAGACGCATATTCTGACGATCAACTACATCTACGACGTGCCGTCGCTGAGCCGGAAGTTCAATAACGGTTTCGTAAAAGCGATCTTCGATCACTGGGAGATTTCCGGCACGACGTCTTATGCGAGCGGCAAGCCGAAGAACATTACCGTGACTTACAACGGCGGCGTCACGGATATCACCGGCGGCCAGGACAACGCGCGCGCGAATACGATTTGCGATCCGATGCGAAACATCAGCGGCGCCGATCCGACGGGGACGCCGTACGTCGTCAACGTCAATTGTTTTGCGCGGCCGACACGTTTGGGCGACATCGGCAACACGCCGCGAAACTCTCTGCGCATGCCGTCGATCTTCAACAACGACGTGGCGCTCTTCAAGAACATTCCGATGGGTGAGCATCGTTCGTTACAACTGCGCTGGGAGGTCTACAACGTTTTCAACCACACGAATTTTAGAGATATCGATGCGGGTTTGGTGTTTGACGCTACCGGCAAACAGACGAACACGCGCTTCGGCGCTCCGACCGCGGCTCGCACACCGCGCGTGATGCAGGCGGCGATCAAATTCACTTTCTAATCCGGCTCTTTATCCGCGTTATCCGTGTTAGAAAAATCATTCGGGAGGTCGTGTCATGTGTGTAGTGAAACGGACAATCACATTGTTGATGTTGCTCGCTGTCGCGGCTTCAATCGCTTTCGCGCAGGCCAACGCAAAAGTGAGCGGCACGGTTACCGATCCGAATGGGGCGGCCGTTCCCGGCGCGACGGTGAAACTCATCAACCAGGCAACGAAGATCGAAGTTGAAACGACGAGCAACGAAGATGGTTACTTCAACTTCGTGAATGTGAATCCCGCGATGTACACGCTGCGCGTGGAGGTCGCGGGCTTCAAAGGTTTGCAGAGCGCGCCCTTCGACGTCGGCGTGAGTGAAGCAGTGACCCAGAATGTCTCACTCACGGTGGGCGCGGTGTCGGAAACGGTCGAGGTTATGACGGGCGCTGAGCTTATTCAGCAGGCGTCGTCTGATCTCGGCACTGTGATCACAGAGAAGGTGGTCCAGGATCTCCCATTGAACGGCAGAAACTTTACGCAACTGCTGACGCTCACGCCCGGTGTCACGCCAGTCTCAACTTCTCAAAACCGAAACGTCGGAGGCGTCGAAGGAAATGTCGGTCTGCCCGGCTCCGGTTTTTCTGATCCTTCGTTTCACGGCCAGGAAAACCGTTCGAAGCTCTATTTCTACGACGGCATCATCAACACGAATGTCCGCGGACCGACGTACATCGTCATTCCGAACATCGACCTGATACAGGAGTTTAAAGTTGTCGGCCACGACTCGCGCACTGACTACGGCGGCGCTGCCGGTGGTGTCGTCAACATGGTCTCAAAATCAGGCGGCAGTGAGTTTCACGGTTCCGCTTTCGAGTACGTGCGTAACGACGCCTTCGACGCGCGCAATCCGTTTGATGTTTGCACCACCGCGAGGTGCAAACCCGGACAGGGGGTTCCCGACAAGCCGGTGCCGTTTCGTCAAAACCAGTTTGGCGCCACGGTCACTGGTCCAATTTTCAAGAATCACACCTTCTTTTCAGCCGGCTATGATGGCTGGCGCTACAGCCAACCGACACTTGCTTTGTCTTACGTTCCCACGGCCGCTGAAATAAACGGCGACTTCACCAACACTCCCTTCCGCCGCAAGATCTACAATCCGTATTCTACGCGGCAGGTCGGAAATAATTTCGTCCGGGATGAGTTTCGTTGTGATGCGACCGGCAATCCGCTGCCGGTGAATTCGCTCAAGCAACAGGACCAGACGATCGGTGCGCCTTGTTTCAAGATTCCCTCGTCGTTGATCTTTGCGCCGATGCAGAACTTCTTCCGCACTTATGCGCCAACGCCGAATCTCTCGGGCGATCCGACAAACAACTTCGCACAGATTCGCCCGTCAACCAACGATTCAAACAGTTTCCAGGTCAGAATCGATCACCACTTCAACGACAACGACAATATCTTCTTCCGCTACACGCAACAGAACGTCACCGTTTTCAATCCGATCGGACTCGAAGGCTCGACTGGGGGCAGCGGCAAGGGTCGAAACTACGGCGGTGCCTGGACTCATGCGTTCAGCCCGAACCTCATTTTCGATATTCGCGCGGGTTACGCAGGCCGGCCGGGGGTAGATTCGAGCCAGCAGAATCAACACGAAGCCGGGCTCGACCCGCTCGTGCAGGCCGGATTTCGCGACGTCGACAAATACAACGGTCTCTTAGTGACTCTGCAAAACTGGACCGCGGGCGGCAACAACAACTTCGGCATTCGCGGCGAAGCATTGCGCGAGAATCCTAACTGGAGCATGACGCCGAGTGTGACCTGGCTCAAGGGAAATCACAGTATTAAAACGGGCGGCTGGTATATCGAGGCAAAGCGCGTCCAACTCAACACATTTCAAACTTACGTTTTCAACGACGAGCAGACACGTTTACCAACCGCGGCCACAGGAACGTCAGGATTGTCGCTGGCGTCGGCCCTGCTCGGCTTCCCAAATAACTTCAACGCGCAATTGCCGGTGCTGCACGGTGGTCCAGTGCAATTCAAGTATGCTTCGTGGGCTGCGTTTATTCAGGATGAATGGCGCGTGCGGCGAAACTTCTCGCTCACCCTCGGACTTCGTTACGACTACCTGACGCAACCGAAGACCACTGACGGCCGTCTCTGGAACTCACTCGACCTCGCAAACCAGAAATGGATCATCGGCGCTACCGAAATGCCTCCGTTTTGCAGCGCGGCCCAGTCAGCGCCGTGCATACCCGATGCATTCAAGAGCGATCCACATTTTAGTAACGTCGTCGTAGCCGGAACAAAGTTTTTTGCGCCGCCGCCGATCAAAGACAACTGGGGGCCGCGTATCGGTATCGCCTGGACACTCAATCCAAAAACTGTCCTGCGGGCCGGTTATGGTCTCTACTGGGATCCACTGCCTGCACGGAGCCAGTACGCGCAGAACGATTTGGAAGCGACAACGTGGCCCGATGCCACCGCGTTTTCAGGTAATGCGAATGCGAGTGCCAACTTTGCAAACGGCACCGCCTTCAACATCATCCAGCTTCAGTCGCAGGGCTTCGCGACGCCTTTGCCGACAACCAATCCCTGGAACGTCAGTGGCTTTCCAAACGATCCCCGTTACAAGGATCCATATTCACAACAGTGGCACGTCGAAGTGCAACGAGAGTTAACTTCCAATTCGATGGTTTCGGTGGCTTACGTCGGCAGCAAGAACGGCAGGCTGCCGTACGCCGGCTTTGCGAACGCCGCTCGGCAAGCTTCTCCAAACGGCACAGGTAATTCGGTGATCGATAGTTTGCGCCTGATGCCGTGGGTGAGTGCCGGCATCACTTACACGACGAACATCGGATATGCAAACTACAACGCGCTCGAGTCGAAGTTTCAACGGCGCTTCGCGAAAGGGTTGAGCACCCTCGTCTCTTACACGTGGAGCAAGTCGATCGACGTGAGCAGCGGATACTTCAACGTCGAGAATGGACCAGGCGGCGGCTCGGCGATCCAGAACTACTACGATCAGAGTACGGCGCGAGGAGTTTCATCTTACGACATTCCGCACTTCCTCTCATGGGCCACTGTCTACGAGTTGCCGGCGGGCAAAGGCAAGCGCTGGTTCAGGAGCGGCCCCGGCTCGTGGATTTTCGGCAACTGGCAAACCAACTTCATCATGCAGGCACGCTCGGGCGCGCCTTTCAATCTGCAGGTAACCGGCGATCTTGCTAATCTACGCGGCAGTGCGCCGACCGCGCCGGGAACGTATCTTCGTCCAAACTTGATCGCGGATCCGTTTGTCGCTGGTCCAGTGGCGGCGAATCCGGATCCGGCGTGTCAGAAGACGATTTCGCAGGGCGGCAAGGCAGCGGACGCCGTGCGCACGATTGCGAGTTGGCTCAATCCATGCGCGTTCGGCATTCCTTCAGGGTCGTTCGGAAGTCTCGGTCGCAACGTGTTTCGCGGCAAGTCGGTCTTCAACACGGACCTGTCGTTGTTCAAGAGTGTTCCGATTCGCGAAGACTGGCAGTTGCAGTTCAGGATGGAAATGTTCAACGTTTTCAATATTCAGAACTGGGACACACCCGCGAACGCGAACCTGACGCTGAACACGAATGCGACGACGCTGGCCACGAACGTCGGGCGCATCACGACGCTCGCGGCGGGCACGAATCCACGGCAGATCCAGTTTGGTTTGAGGCTTATGTTTTGAGCCACGGATTTACGCGGATGACGCGGATCTGTTTTTTCTGCCTTCTGTGCCTTTTTGCGGCTCAAACAGCCTTGGGCCAAACGTGGCCGCATCCGATTCCGGCGCGCGTTCGTGACGGCACAAACAAAGACCTGATGGTGATGACGCTCGGCGACGTTACACCCGCGATCGCCGACGGCATTTTCGATCCTGCTAAAGACGAGTTGCGCCTCAAAGACGGCACGGTTCTCAAAAATTATTTTCGCGACACGCTCAAGATCAAATACTTCGCGCCCATCGACAAGACGCGTTTCCCCCTGCCTCCGTCGGGTTGGTGTTCCTGGTACTTCTTCTATCAGGAGATCAACGAAGACGAGATCAAGCTTGCGGCGAAGTGGATCGCCGAGAACCTCAAAGACTTCGGCGTGCAATACGTGCAGATCGATGATGGCTGGCAAGGCGCCGGGCACGGGCTTGGTGAAAACCGCGATTGGTCCACCATCAACAAACGCTTTCCGAGTGGCATGAACGGTCTCGCCGCGTACATCAAGAGTCTGGGCCTGAAGCCCGGCATCTGGCTCGCGCCGCACGGGCAGAGCAATGAGTCGATCGTCAAAAATCACCCTCGCGTTTTTCTCGTGAAGCCTGATGGCACGACTGCGTCGAACACGTGGGAAGGGACGTTTCTCGTCGATCCTTCCGCGCCCGAGTCGCAGCAGTATTTGAAAGACTTGTTCGCGAAGCTCTCGAACTGGGGTTACGAGTATTTCAAGATCGATGGGCAGCCGATCGTCGTGCGCGAGTATCGCACCAAGAAGAGCTTCATGAAGAAGCCCGCGGACGACACTGACGAACTCTATCGCGAGACGCTGCGAAGTATTCGCGCCAGTATTGGACCGAATCGATACCTGCTCGGTTGCTGGGTGGTGCCGCTCGAAGGCATCGGGCTGATGAACGGTTCGCGTATCGGGGCGGATGTTTTGCCAAACTGGGACGGCTTCAAATTCGCGATGCGCGCGACGATGCAGTACTACTTCACGCACAACATCGCATGGTATGCGGACCCGGATGTCTTCATCGTGCGCGCGCCGTTGCCGCTCGAGCAGGCGCGCGCGTGGGCCACGTTGCAGGGATTGACTGGACAGGCGGCGCTGATGAGCGATCGACTCGTCGATCTCTCGCCCGAACGCGTCGAGTTGATCAAGCGCGTGTATCCGGCGGTTGATATCCGGCCGTTGGATCTGTTTTCGAGCGACCGAAATAAACGGATCTGGGATCTGAAAGTGAATCATCTCGGGCGCGCGTATGACGTAGTTGGTTTATTTAATTGGGATGAGAGCAAGCCAACAAGCACGTATCTCGCGTGGAAAGATCTCGGATTGCCCGATGATCGGCCCGTGCATGTGTTCGACTACTGGAATAAGGAATATCTCGGCGCGTTCGAAAACGGAATCTCAGTCGATCTTGGACCAACCAGCACGCGTGTGCTGACGTTGCTGCCCGCGGAAGATCACGTGCAACTCGTCTCGACCAGCCGTCACATCACGCAAGGCTGGGTCGATCTGATTTCTCATCACCTCCGCGGAAATAACTACTCCGGCAAAAGCAAACTAATCCGCAACGATCCGTACAATCTGCGGTTCGCTTTTCCTCGCGGTAAGAACTTCTCTATTAAGCGCGCGACCGCCGGCGGATTGCCGGTCCGTATTGTCAATCACCAGGGCTGGGCGGAAGTCGAGATCACATCGCCGAAGACTGCGGAAGTTAGTTGGGATGTCGTATTTGAACCGGCGACGAGCTATCACTTTCCGGTGAAGGAGCCGCAGCATCTGTGGGCTGAGCGAGTGGGAGTCGATGGCGCGAATCTGCGTTGGGTAATCCCGGCGCAGCCGACGTTTGCTTACCAGGTTTCGTTGAACGGAAAAGTGTTGGGCTACACGCCTTCGCAAGCGTTCGCGTTGCGCGGGCTCGATCCGAATACCGCTTATACAGCGGAAGTGAGAAGCGTTTGGCAGGACGGCACGCTGAGTGAAAAGAAAGCGACGTTTGCGTTCACGCTGAAGAAGATTCAGCCACCGGAGATGTTTCTCTCCGATCTCGATCCGGTGCGTCTGACGCCGGGGTGGCGGCAACCGGAGTTGAATCGAAACTTCAACAGCGGCGGGCTCTCGATTGGTGGGCGGGCGTTTGAAAAGGGCATTGGAATGCCGACGAATTCGGAGATCGAGTTTGAGTTGAATGGAACGTACGACAACTTCGCCGCGCTTGTTGGGATTGATGATGAGTTTAATAACAACGACGCGCAGGTCGAGTTTACGGTGCTTGGCGATGGGAAGGAGCTTTGGAACAGCGAGCCGTTGAAGAAAGGTGACGGCGCGCGTCCTTTGAAAGTTGAGGTGAAGGGTGTGAAGCGGTTGACGTTGCGCGTGCGACGTGTTGGTGAGGGCGGAAGAGTTTATGCGGACTGGGTGGATGCGCGGTTGACGCAATGATTGAAGAGACATTTCACGCAAAGGCGCAAAGGTGAAGACGCAAAGGCGCAAAGGGAATTGAGTTTTTCTTTGCGTCTTTGCGTCTGTCTTTGCGCCTTTGCGTGAAACATGATCTCTCGAAGAAAAATCCTCCAACTAGCTTTGGTGTCGCCCTTCGCGGCGGCCCTGGGACAGGATCTCCGCCGTTCCCTGTTGACCGGGCCGAGTGTAGTCATCTCGGATGATGACGTTTCGCGCGTGAAAGTTGAGCGGCGTTGGAAGGGATCTGTTTGCCAGTCGCAGATCGTAAACCACGGAACGCAGCCGGTCAGGATAAAAGAGGTCGTGTTGTTTGACCTTTCGCTCTCACTGCCTGCCGAGACGCGTCTGTACGGTGAAGGCTTTCAAATGCTCTCGCAAACCGGCGGCACGTTGGGCCAACCTGCCGATCTCGGCAATTACACTGACGCCAAACACTACAAGCTCCCAAAGGGATTCTATGGAATGATGACGCTGTCCCCTTCGCAGCACGAACATCATCTCCTTGCATTCACCTCATGTCACCGCTTCATCGGACAGTTTTATCTCGAGCATCCGTCGCTCAAAGTTGTAGTTGACACTGAAGGACAGGAATTAAAGCCTGGTGAGGCGTGGCAGCTCGAACCGTTCATCTATCTCACAGGCGCCGATCGCGAAAAGCTGCTCAACGAGCTCGCGTCACAGCTCGTCGCCAATCACCCGCCGCTGCGCTTTCCTGCGCCGCCGACTGGCTGGTGTTCGTGGTACTGCTTCGGCCCGCGCGTCACGGCGCAACAGGTGCTCGACAATCTCGACTTCATCGCTAAACACGCGCCGGGTTTGCGCTACATCCAGATTGACGACGGCTACCAGCCTGCAATGGGCGACTGGCTCGACACCGGCGCAGCCTTTGGCAGCAACGTGCAAGGCGTGCTGCAGCAGATTCGCAAGCGTGGTTTTGAACCCGCGATCTGGGTTGCGCCGTTCATAGCTGAAGAGAAGTCGCGTGTGTTTCAGCAGCATCCTGACTGGTTCGTGCAGGATTTCGGCGGCGGCCCTCTGCGCTCAGACACCGTTACGTTCGGTGGCTGGCGTCATGGTCCATGGTACGTGCTCGACGGCACTCATCCGGAAGTGCAGCAGCATTTCGAAAATACCTTTCGCACCATGAGACGCGAGTGGGGCTGCACTTATTTCAAGCTCGATGCGAACTTCTGGGGTGCGATTCACGGCGGCCGCTTTCACGACCGGCGTGCGACGCGTATCGAGGCTTATCGTCGCGGCATGCAGGCGATACTGCGCGGTGTCGAGAACAGTTTCGTGCTTGGCTGTAATCATCCGATCTGGCCTTCACTCGGACTCATTCACGGTTCGCGCAGCTCGAACGATATCAAACGCACGTGGGAACGCATCGAGACGACCGCACGTCAGAACCTGAGTCGTAACTGGCAGAACGGCCGGCTCTGGTGGAACGACTCCGACGCGATCGTGCTGACCGGCGATCTGCCGGATAACGAGTTTCAGTTTCATGCGACTGCCATCTATGCCTCAGGCGGGATGCTTTTGTCGGGCGACGATCTCACGAAGATCCCTCCGGAGAAGCTCGCGATGCTGCGCAAGTTGTTACCACCTTCCGGTACGGCCGCGCGTTTTGACGATGATTCGTTTCGCGTGGGACGCGTGCAACTCGGCCGTCGCGAGATCGTGTCAGTGCTGAATTGGACCAACGAACCTCAAAACGTTTCCATCAGCCTGCCGCGGCGTTGTCGCATAACCGATTTCTGGAGCGATGTAGTTTTGGGTTCGCACTCTGGTACATTTACGATCAACGACATGCCTGCGCGTTCAGGACGATTGTTGATTTGTGAATAAGTAAATGCACCCAAATACGCTCCGCAATAAACTCCTGGGCGTGATCGCGTTTCCGGTCACGCCGTTCAAAGAAGATCTGTCGCTCGATCTTCCGGCGTTACATCAGAACCTCACGCGCCTGTTGCAATACCAGATTTCCGCGATCGTCGCGGCCGCAGGTACGGGTGAGATGTACTCGTTGACGCCTGCCGAATACACGCGCGTCATCGAACTAACTGCCCTCGCAGTTGAAGATCGTGTGCCGGTGATCGCGGGTGTCGGTTTCGGGCAGCGACTCGCAGTCGAGATGGCCCAGGCTGCGGAAAAGGCCGGCGCCGATGGCATTCTCGTCTTTCCTCCTTACTACCCACACGCTGAAGATGACGGGCTATTCGAGTACTACCGCGCTGTCGGCGCAGCGACGAAGCTCGGCATGCTCATCTACAGTCGCGACTGGGCAAGCTTCACACCGGCGATGGTGGAACGTTTGACGTCGATTCCCACACTGATTGGCTGGAAAGATGGCCAGGGTGATATCCGTCGTTTGCAGGCGATCATGAATCGAGTAGGTGAACGTCTGCACTGGATCGGCGGTGCGGGTGACGATCTCGTCGCGGCTTACTACAGCATCGGCATCAGGACTTTCACTTCGAGCATCGCGACCGTCGCGCCGCTACTGTCGCTAAAGCTTCACGAGCTCGGCGAGGCGGGCGACGCCGAAGCACTGGAGGAGTTGCTGAACCGCTGCGTGATCCCGCTCTACGCGTTGCGCGCGCGACGCAGGGGTTATGAAGTCTCGGCGATGAAAGTGATGATGGACATGATCGGACTCAACGGTGGACCAGTCCGTCCGCCGCTCGTGAACGTCAAAGCCGAAGAGGAAGACGAACTACGCACCATCCTCGCCACCTGGGAAAAATTTTTATAAATCCGCCTCCATCCGCGTAGATCTGTGTTACTATCCGTTACCGCTAACGGAATCAAACCGGAAACCCAGGAGACAATCTGATGAACAGGCGAAACTACCTGGCCCTGATGGGTGCAGCCGCCGCTGCTGTCGCTACCGGCGTCTCTTCCGCACAGGAGCAGAAGAACGTCGATCCGGGCGCGCCGACGACCTCGACAGTCGAAGATCGCGCGCGTCGCATGAAGTGGTGGCACGAAGCAAAGTTTGGCATGTTCATTCACTGGGGGCTGTACAGCACGCTCGGCCGTCACGAGTGGGTGATGGAGAATGAAGGCATTCCGGCGAAGGAATACGAGCAGTATGCCGACCGCTTCAAGCCCAGGCCCAACGCGGCGCGTGATTGGGCCAGGCTGGCCAAACGCGCCGGCATGAAATACATGGTGATGACCACCAAGCATCACGAGGGCTTCTGCAACTTCGACTCGAAGTTGACTAACTACTGCGCCACGAAGAAAGCGCCCGGTCGCGATCTCGTGAAAGAATATGTCGAGGCCGCGCGTGCCGAAGGGTTGCGATTTGGTTTCTACTACTCGTTGATGGACTGGCATCATCCGGACGGTGCGCGTTGCCTGAAAGACGAAGCTGCGCGCCGCCGCTTTGTCGACTACATTCACGGGCAGGTCAGGGAGTTGATGACGAACTACGGCAAGGTCGACGTGCTGTGGTACGACGTGCCGTGGCCACTCGACGCAAAGGGTTGGGAGTCAGTTGAGATGAACACCACAGTGCGCAAGCTCCAGCCCGACATCATCATCAACAATCGCTCGAAGATTCCCGAAGACTTCGACACGCCGGAACAACGAATCGAAGCGTCGGCGAACCGGCCGTGGGAATCGTGCATGACGCTCAACGACAGCTGGGGTTATCACGTTGCCGATCGCAATTGGAAGACTCCGACGACCGTGATTCGCAACCTGATTACGTGCGCGCGTGATGGCGGCAACTATCTTTTGAATATTGGACCAACTGAGGATGGTTCGATTCCGATCGAGTCGGAGCGCGTGCTCACGACCGTGGGTGATTGGATGGCGAAGCATGGCGATACGATCCGGCTTTCTGATCCGTGCCAGCCTCGACGCGGAAATTACTTGAGCTACACGCGCCGTGGCAACACGCTCTACGCGCACGTTCACTACTGGCCCGGTGAAACTGTTGTGATTGGAAATTTGCTGAACAAGGTCAGCGCGGTAACTATGCACGGCAGCAACACGCCCGTGAAGTTCACGCAGGACGACTTTCGCATTAGGCTCACGGGCTTACCGAAACAGGCTCCCGAACTGGTAACAACCTTCGCCCTCGAATGCGATGGGGAACCACGTCAAAGCCACGAGGGCAAACGCGCCGAAAAACCGCGCGATGTATCCGCGTAAATCGGATTTAAAATCCGCGTCATCCGTGTTCCATGATCGATTCCCACCAACATTTCTGGCAGCTCGGGCGTTTTGATTACCCCTTGATGTCCGAGGATCTTGGTGTGTTATATCGTGACTATCTGCCGCAAGATCTTGCGCCAATCCTCGCTCGCAACGGTGTTGACAAGACAGTGCTCGTCCAGGCGAGCAACAGCGTCGCTGAAACACGTTGGCTGCTCGACCTCGCCGACGAAAATGAGTTCATCGCGGGCGTGGTCGGTTGGGTTGATTTAACGGATCCCGACATCGACGTTTATTCACATCCGAAGTTCAAAGGCGTACGGCATCTGGTCGATAGTGAACCGAACGACGACTGGCTCACTCAGCCTGCCGTACTTTCGGGTTTGAACAAACTCTCATGTCCTTACGATTTGCTCGTCCATACTCGTCATCTCAAGTTCGTGCCGCAGGTTGCTGATAGTTGTCCGGATGTACAGTTCGTGATCGATCACCTCGCAAAGCCACCGATCGCCCGTAACGAGATCAAAGAGTGGTCCGATGCGATGAAACCTGTCGCTGCGTTTCCCAACATTCACTGCAAGCTCTCGGGCTTAGTGACTGAAGCAAACTGGACCTCGTGGCAGACTGACGATCTCCGCCCATACGTCGAGGAGGCCCTGGCGCTGTTTGGCGCGGATCGAATGATGTTTGGCAGCGACTATCCGGTATGCTTACTTGCGTCGTCATACGATCGCGTGCTCGGCTCGTTCCAGGAACTTCTCAAAGATCTCAGCGACGACGATCGCGAAAAGATTTTTTCCAGAAACGCACAAAGATTTTATCGATTAGCGGATGTCTGAAGTTTATTTCATCACCGGCGCACAGGGTTGTATTGGCTCGTGGATCGTGAAGGCGCTTACTGAGCGTGGCGATACCGTAGTAGTCTTCGATCGCAGTGATGACTCACGACGCCTCGCAGCGATCATCGACGATCTTGCGAATGTCAGTTTCATCCTCGGCGATATCACTGATGGTGCAGCAGTCTTATCAGCCCTTGAACAGTCAGGTGCACAGCGAGTGATTCATCTCGCAGGCCTGCAAGTGCCGACTTGCAAGGCCGATCCGATCAGCGGCGCACTCGTCAACGTCGTCGGCACTCTCAATGTCTTCGAAGCCGCGCGACAGTTATCTATCAAACAGATCGTCTACGCGAGTTCAGCCGCTG
>JBKPJP010000199.1:0-4639 GCA_046730735.1 Acidobacteriota bacterium
GATCTCTTTTTGCGCGTCGTCCTGCGTGGCACCCGGTCGTAGCCTTCCGACTGGTAGAAGGTTCCACGAGCTGGCTTCCTGCGGATTCAAACCCTTGGGCACCCAAAGTTGCACGTGACCTGAGTTGCCCGGTCGTTCGGCGGGATCAGGGAAATCAAAATCCGGCGGCATGACGCCGACGACGGTTGTGGGATTGCTGTCGAGATTGATCGATTGTCCGACGATGCTGGGATTACCGCCGAAGCGTCGTTGCCACAGTGAGTAACTGAGAATGGCGACGTTGTTGTTGCCGGGAGTGTCTTCCTGCGCGGTGAAAGCGCGGCCGAGCAATGGTTCACGACCGAGCACGTTGAAGTAGTTGAAAGTGATCATGGCGCCGGGCACAACCTCGGGATCGCCGTTGCCTGTTAACGCAAACTCACCGCCTTCGTAAGCAGCAAGAGTTTCAAACGTCTGCGTTCGCTCACGGTAGTAAGCGAACAACGCGTCATTGAGATCGAGATGGCGCAAACCTTTCGCGGGCGCGGAGTGCCAGAAGACCATCAAATGATCCGGATCTTTAAGCGGCAACGGCCGCAACAGCACCGCATTGACGACGCTAAAGATCGCGGTGTTCGCGCCAATCCCCAGCGCGAGCGTTAGCACAGCGATCGCAGTGAACGCGGGCCTCTTCAACAACCCCCGCAACGCGAAACGCACATCCTTGAAGATAAAATCCATCTGTAAATCCGTGTAATCTGTGGCTAATTTATTCGTATCTAAGCGCCATAAGCGGATCGACTTTCGTCGCGCGACGCGCCGGCAGATAACACGCCAGCAGCGCCACCGCGAACAACGCGCCCGTCACGATCGCGAACGTGCCGGCGTCGTTTGCGCTCACCTCGTAAAGCAACGTGCTCAACAAACGCGTCAGACCAAGCGCCGCCAACACTCCAATCCCGACGCCCAACAGCGTCAACAGCAACCCCTGTTTCAGGACCATCCGGAGAATGTCAGACGGACGCGCGCCGAGCGCCATGCGCACGCCGATGTAGTGTGTTTGTTGACTGACGGAGTAAGAGACGACGCCGTAGATCCCGATCGACGCAAGCAACAGCGCCACGCCCGCAAAGATGCTGATCACCAGCGCCGGAAAACGTCGCATAAACGATGCCGGCGTCTGCGCGATCATCTCGTCCATCGTGCGCACGTTGAGAATCGCGGCGTCGGGCTCTAGGTTACGAACTTCGTTGCGGATCGATCCGGCGAGTGCGGCCGGATCAGTACTAGTACGAACGACGAGATTCGCAAACGTTGACGGGGTTTGACGGAACGGATAGTAGAGAACCGGTTTCACGGCTTCATCGAGTCCGGTGATCTTCACGTCGCCAACTACACCCACGATCAAATCCGGGTCGCCGGGGTATGACGAATAACGCAAACCCATCCCGATTGGATTTCGACCGGCAAACATGCGATCGGCAATCGTCTTGCCGATGATGACTACTCCACGACCGTCAGCCTTGTCGCTCGTATCGAACGTGCGACCTGCGAGCAGCGGCACGCCGAGCGCCTGGAAATAGTCGTCACTGACCGTGCGAATGTTCGCTTCGGTTTCAGTACCCGGCGCCGGAACCGGATCGCCGTCGATATAAAAACGCGTCGTGTTGCCGGCATTAACGGGCAGTATGTTGACTGTCCCCGCGCCCGATACACCCGGCAACGAATTCACGCGCTCGCGCAGTTGATCGTTGAAATTGATCTGCTGATTGATTTCTGTGTACTTCGCGGGCGGCAGGATCACAGTCATCGTCAGCACGTTTTCAGTCTTGAAGCCGACGTTTGTCTGCAAGAGCCGCAGCAGGCTCTTCATCATCAGACCGGCGCCGACCAGAAGCACGACGGCGAGCGCGATCTCTGTCACGACCATCGCGCTGCGCAGGCGATGTCCGGACCCTATCGACGTTTGACGACCGCCTTCCTTGAGTGCTTCGTTCAGATCGAGCTTGGAAGACTGTAGCGCCGGTGCGAGTCCGAAGATCACTCCCGTCAACAATGAGAGTCCAAAAGAAAATGCGAGGACGGCAGGGTTGAGATGCAACGATTTCAGAAACGGCATCGCATTCAACTGGCTCTGCGGCAACACCGATACGAGCGCAGGCACGCCCCAGTAAGCGATGAACAAACCGGCAACGCCACCGACGAGCGAAAGCAGCAACGACTCAGTCATAAGTTGGCGAATGACTCGCCAACGACTGGCGCCGAGCGCCGAACGAATCGCAACTTCCTTTTGTCGTGAAAGCGATCGCGTTAATAGAAGACTCGCGACGTTTGCGCACGCGATGAGCAGCACAAACCCGACTGCGCCGAGCAACACCAGCAGTATCGGCCTGACGTTTCCAATCACTTCTTCCTGAAGCGGAACGACGCGCGCCTTCACACCTGCGTGAGAATCGTGGTACTGCTGGTCGATGCGAGCGGCGATCAGGTCCATCTCTGACTGCGCTTCGCCGGCGGTCTTACCGTCTTTAAGCCGGCCGATCACATTCGTGCCATGCATGAACCGGCGCGTCAGTTGGTTTTGTGTGGGCTGATACGGCACGAAGAGGTCCGAGGGCCGGAGTGCAAACTGAAAACTCGCCGGCAACACGCCGACGATCGTGTAGCTGTCACCGTTGAGTGTGATCGCGCGGCCGATGACGCCGGGGTCACCGCCAAATCTTCGTTGCCACAAGCCGTAAGTGAGAACCGTTACTCTTGGACCACTCGGGGCATCTTCGCCGCTCTGAAACGTTCGTCCAAGAAGAGGATCGACGCCCAGCACTGAGAAGAAGTTTGCGGTAACTCGCGGCGCATTCAGGTTCTCCGGATCGCCGAGGCCGCTCAGGATCACGCCGCCGCCGGTATAACCCGCGAGGCCGTCGAAGACGTTGTTCTGTTGATAATCCTGGTAGTCGGGATAAGAGAACTCACGTTTCGGGTAGATCTGTTGCGGCGTCTGTTCCCAAAGATGGTAGAGACGATCGGGCGATTTGTACGGCAGTCCACGCAAGAGTGCGGCATCGACAACCGTGAAGATCGACGTGCTCCCACCGATCCCCAACGCGAGGGTGACAATGGCAATAGCCGTAAACGCCGGATGCTTCAGCAACCCGCGCAGTGCGAAACGTAGGTCTTTAATTATCGAGTTCATATTCCAATCCATCCACAGATTACACAGATATTTTCTGTGTAATCTGTGGATGGCCTTTCATTCATATCTCAGTGCGATCAGCGGATCGACGCGCGTTGCGCGCAGCGCGGGTATCAACGCCGCCACCATCGCAATCACGAAAAACACCACCGACACGACGAGGAACGTCAACCTGTCAGTCGGCTGAACTCCGAACAGCAACGTCGCCAGGAATCGCGTCAACATCAGCGCGCTGCCGACGCCGATCACGATGCCGGCCAGCACGAGCGCCAGCCCGTTCTTCGCGATCAAACTCAGCACGTTGCGCGCGGTCGCGCCGAGCGCCATGCGAATCCCGATCTCGTGCGTTCGTTGTGTAACGGAGTAAGAGACGATGCCGTAGATACCGACGGCGCCAAGAATCAAACCCAGCAAAGCAAAGGCAGTAAACAGAAGCGTCAACGAACGCGAAGCAGCCAGGCGATCATCGACATGTTCCGCGAGTGTCTTCACCTGGTAGAGCGGCTGGTTCTTATCGATTGCCAGCACGGCGTTGCGCACGGACGGCGCGAGATTGTGAGGATCGGAGGTGGTCCTAACCAGCAGCGTCATCTCGTTCATGCGCATCTGCGTGGCTGGCAGGTACATCTCCGGTGCGACCTCATCAGTAATGCTTTCCTGACGAACGTTTCCGACAACGCCAACAATCGTGCGACAGAGTCCTTCCTTTCCTGCACAACTGAACCCGACGTGTTTTCCAACCGGATCGCCATTCGCGAAGTAGCGCCTTGCAAACTCCTGATTGATGATTGCGACCTTAGGCGCGTCGGCGCGATCCCGTGCATCGTAAGTGCGACCGCTCAACAGCGGTATCTTCATTGTTCGAAAATATTCCGTCGAAACGCTGCCGACGCCGATCGGTGAATCCTTCTTGTGGTCCACCCGGGGATGGCCTTCGATACCGGTAAAAGCGATGATCGAAAAGCCTGACAGCGGTGCATGGCTGATCATGCCGGCGGCTTCAACTCCCGGTAGCGCCTGCAAACGCTGCAACAGGTCGTCGTAGAACGCCTGAGTCTGCGAGGGTTCCTTGTAGATTGTGCGCGGCAAAGCGATGCGCGCGGTGAGTACGTTGTGGCGATCGAAACCGAGATCGACAGCGAGGAGATTGTTGAAACTCCGTATGAGCAAACCGGCGGCGAGCAGTAGCACAACCGCGAGCGCGAGTTCCGTAACAACCAGCCAGCCGCGAAAGCTGCGTAGTCCGAAACTCATCAGTCCGTGAGAACGACTATCGCGCAACGCGTGAACCAGATCAGGCTTTGAAGCAGTCACCGCAGGCGCTAAGCCAAACACGATTCCGGTCAGGACAGAGAGTCCGAAAGTAAATGCAAACACACGCCAGTCCAGACGAATGTTATCGAGATCGTAAACGGTGCTTGCGAAATCTTTCGGCACGAGAGTCGCGATTGCGCGTGTGCCCCACAC
>JBKPJP010000200.1:0-6691 GCA_046730735.1 Acidobacteriota bacterium
GTTCTGTTGTTCAGTGTACGAGCGCGTTCAGGTAACGCCGCGCGACATTCGTCGCCTCGCGAAACATTTTGGCGTCACTGAAGAAGTGGCGACCGCGCGTTACACGAAGATCTACGAGAAGGAAAGAGTGCTGCGTCGCAAGCGCGATGCGCTGTTTGGTGAGGCTTGCCAGTTTATCAATCCTGAAACCCGTGGCTGCGGGATCTATCACGCGCGGCCGGCAGTATGCCGCGAGTTTCCCATCACGAAGCGTTGCGCATATTACGACCTGCTGCAATTCGAACGCGAGCAACAGGATGATCCGAACACTCTCCCGCTGGTGAAGATCACATTTAGAAACGGAAAGAAGTAAGACCAGTGCAAGACTTTCTCTCAAAATTCATCGGCAAGAAGATTGATGTCTACTGTGGCGGCGCCTCGAGTGTGCGCGGTGAGGTACTGAAGGTCGAAACGGGTGTGTTACACCTGCGTGATGACGAGGGACATCCCTGCTACGTCGCGATTGATAAGATCGTCGTTGTCTGGGAAGCTCGCGACGACAACCACCGCGCGGGTTTTGTCCCCGCGCCAAACACGAAATAGTTATTTCTGAGCTATCTGCACGGGGAGCGGCACGCGGCGGAAACCGTCGATGCGCTTCAACCAATACTCGTTAAATTCTTGATAGACGACCCCGTGACGGCGCGACGCGTGATAGAAACCATGCTCGTCAGCGACCACGCCCACGTGTGTCAAACCACTGAAGAACACGAGCGTTCCAAACTTGAACTGCTGACCTTCAGGCGCCGGTTCGAAGTGCGCAAAAAGACTGCGTGCGCTCTCACGTTCGAAGTTGATCCCGCTCGCCTGGAAGATACTCCAAACAAACCCGGAACAATCGAACCGGTTTGGTCCGGTCGCGCCCCAGCGATAGGGCGATCCCAAACGCTCGTCGATCGCAGTCATCAGTAACGGCTCAAACTTAAGAAATCCGGCGTTCGAAACGCCAATCGAAGGCGCAACGTCGATGGTGGGCTTGGGCCTGGCTACCCAGACCGGCTTCGCATCCGGGACTACAGCCGCTGACACGGCGACTGAGTCATCCGGAGAACACGACACCTCACTTGTTTGGGCGAATGTTGAACTGGGAAAAATCGCGAGAGCCAAGCTGGCAATCAGAACACGAGGGAACAGTTTAAGAAGCACCATAGACAGGGAACTACCTTCTCTTTCAGTTTCTAATTTTTGTTATTGCTGAGTGAGGAGGGCACCGCAAAAGACCTTGGCATCTTAGCGGCTGAAACTGCGTGCTTCAAGCGGCAATGTGACTGTTTCGTGACCAAACGCCTTGCGGGACAAGGGTTTGCACTGAAAGAAGTCACGAATGAGTTACGACGTTGAAACAGTGTTTATGGGAAGAAGAGGACGAATCGAGATCGCGATCCGGTCAATCTGAAAGAAAAAACTTTCACGCAAAGGCGCGAAGATTAAGAAAGGAGGCGCAAAGTTTTAGCGAGCTTTGCGTCCACTTTGCGCCTTTGCGTGAGACAACTTCTGCGCATTTTGGATCCTGAGAAATAAGTTGACCGTGAAAAGCAGAGTAAGAACTAACGTCATGGGGCAGAAAACTCCCTAACCTTGAAAATTAGATTCGTCTGTATGGCTTATTAAAGTGAGAATACGATGGAGCTTCCCAGTTTATGCGCGGCCGGGGTAATTCAATCCAACTGTGATGATCTTCTGAAGCAACTGATCGTAAGGCACACCCGAGTACTCCGCCGAATCAGCAAAGTCTTCGTTATGCGCGATCTGAGGATTCGGATTCGCCTCCAGTAAATAGAACTGCCCTTCTTCAGTCATGCGGTAATCGAGGCGCGCATAACCGCTCAGAAAAAGGTAACGATAGATTCGTTTCGATAAGCGCTCGAGCGTCTTGTGCTGTTCCGGTGTCAACTCCGCCGCTCTTGTCGCTACCCCGACTTTCTCCTGGTACGCGGGGTCCCACTTCACTTTCAGCGTGGCGATGTTCTCGGCTCCGTCCGGCAACTTCTCCATCACGAGCTCCCACGGCGCGTAAGTCTGAATATTCTGATTACCAATCACGCCCACGTAGATCTCGCGCCCCTTGATGTACTGCTCGACAATCGCCGCAGTCTTGTTCTGACGATGAATAAACTCGACGCGCTGCGCCAGCTTTTCGTCGTCGTGAACGATCGACGCCTGCGCGATACCAACCGATCCTTCCTCGCTGATCGATTTAACCAGTAACGGAAACTTCAAACGCTTCGGACGGCGCACCTTTCGATTCATCGGAAACACGGCGAAGTTAGGCACCAGCAAACGATGGTACGAAAGGATCATCTTGGTGAGCGCTTTGTCATGGGCGAGGGTCATGCCGCGCGGATTACAACCGGTGTAAGCCTGCTTCATCAGTTCGAGATAACTGACGACGTGCTGGTCGTAAAGCGGATAGCCGTGAAACTCTTCGAGCAGGTTGAAAGCGATGTGAGGCTTGTGTTCCATCAGCGCGTTGCCGATGTCGTTGAGTTGATTGTAAAGCCCGATCGGATAGACCTCATGGCCCATCGACTTCAATGTCGAGACAACGTCAAACTCAGTTTTGACTTCGAGTTTTTCTTTGTCGGAAAGACCGTTCAACGAATCGGGAGGCACGAGGTCTTCGTGAACTAGCACTATGATGCGCAGTTTCTTGCGTGGCTCAAAGGTCATACGGCTATGCGATGATAACCTGAATGGAGCACGTTCATTACTTGCACAGTCAACACTATCATGACATGTCGGCGCGTTTCGCGAAAGGGGGTTGCTACACGAAGTTGCAATTCTTTACAACGATCGATCATGTTTTGCAGCACGTGGTCTATCGTGTACTGATGCACGCCAGTGCCTTCAGCAACGATCTGCCGCACCTCGCGTCGCACTTTACGAAGAAAACTTGCAGCACTCTGTTTTGACTTGTGTCGCGGATCGTCCGAAAAGATCCGGTTGAGATCGCGATCGTAAACTGCGGGCCATTCGAAGTCGTATCTCTCGCGTTTGCGACGATAGTGTTCGCGCAACGTTCCTTTGAGCGCCGAGAGTGGTTCGACTTTGGTGCGCGTTCGGTTTTTGGGTTTCGTGCCGGCGAGACCCGTCATCAACTCGTCGATGTACTCGAGCTTGTGCAACGCGGGCCAGCCACGATAACGGCGACGCCATTGCGAACGTGGCGTGAGCCAAACGGCGAAAGTCTCAGCGAAGTCTTCCGCCGGGTGCGCCTGTGCGTACCACGCGGGTAAGTGCAGCACGAATTTCCGGCTCTTCGGCTTGGGTTTGTAGAAGTCCGGATAGGGCTGCGCAAACGAGCCGAAGAGCTCGCGATACGGGCGCTTGAAGTGAAGCCGGAAAGCGGTGTCGAGGGCGTGGCCGGCTTCATGGCGCAGGATCCGAAGGCATTCGGTGTCAGTGCCGCCTTCGACCTCCAGCATCTGCTTTCGCTCCAGCTTCATCAGCCGCGGGTGCGCGAGGTAAAACGGGATGGCGATGCCGGGTACACGATCCGGCGAAAACCACTCTTCCGCCAGCCAAACATGGGGTTTGAACCGAATTCCCCGGGAATTCAACTCGCTGTATAGTCTTATGATGTGGGGCTCGAGGAACGACCCCTTGATTTTGATGGGGAGGTCGCAGATGCGCAGGTCAAGCAACTGCTCGTCGCTGAGACGATGCCAGGGGAATCGGTAACTCACGGTGGGCGATTCTAGCCGCGAGAGTTTTTTCACGCTAAGGCGCAAAGAAAGACGCAAAGGCGCCAGCGAAATGGCCTTCTTTGCGTCTTTGCGCGTCCTTCTTTGCGCCTTTGCGTGAAGTCGCCTTGCGATTTTGAGCCTTTTCTTCTGCCGCTTGCGCGTTTAAGATTGAGAACCCAATATCGGCGTCTCCCCATCAAACAACACGACGCACAATCAGGAGAAGTACAAAGGGGCTATGCTCAAAATGACATTTTTCAGAACTGCGATTTCAATCGGCTGCTTGCTGGCTATGACCGGAATTGCCAGTGCTGATACCAAGATCAAAATGCGCCAGACCAGTGGCGGACAAACTTACGAAAACACCAGTTACATCAAAGGCAAACGCCAGCGCAGCGAGACCAACAACGGTCAAATGGTTGTGATTCAGCAGTGCGATCTGCGTCGCAATATCCAGATCATGCCGGCCGCAAAAGCCTACATGATCCAGCCATACGATCAGCCAACGACTACAAGCTCCACGACTCCCAACAACACCACATCGTCGCAGCCAACGGCAGTCACCAAAGGCGGTGTTGTGACTTCAACCGTCACGACCAAAGACACGGGGGAGCGCAAACAAATGTTTGGCTACACCGCGCGTCACATCATCACGACGATGGAGATGAAGTCATCGCCTGACGCCTGCTCGAAGGTCGACACGAAGATGCAGATCGATAGCTGGTACATCGACGCCGCCTTTGCACTCGACTGCGACAGCAGCCGCGCGTACACAAACTACACGCCAAAGGCGAGTGGCGGCTGCCGCGATCGTTACGAGACGAAAACGATTGGAACGGCGGCGAAAGGTTTTCCGGTCTGGCAAAAGACCACGATGTTTGGTCCAGACGGGACGGAGAGTTTTTCGACCATCAACGAAGTGGTGGAGTTTTCACAAGCGACACTCGATGCGAGTTTGTTCGACGTGCCTGAGGGCTATCGCCAGGTAGAAGATTTCGCGAGCGCATTTAGTGCAGCCTACGCGACACCGGAGTCGAGCAACACGTCGAGTAACACTTCGAGTGTTCCGTCTCCCGTGAGCACACCAAATACGGCAGCCACTGCGAATCAACCTGCGCCGAAACGCGCTGGTGTAATTCGTCTTGGCGTAGTAGCGGTGAAGACCGGCAACGTCGCCGAAGGAATGAACGCCAGTGAGCTTGCGCTCGCAGTGCGAAATACCTTGCTCCAGCAACTGAAAGGTACAAACGTCGAAGCCGTTCCGATTGAGGCGACAGGTGCGGCGATCCAAGCCGAGGCACAGCAGAAAGAATGTGACTACGTTGTTTTCGCGAGCGTCTCGCTGAAGAAAGGCGGCGGTGGTTTCGGTAGCATGTTAGGCTCGGTTTCTTCGGTTGCGAGCAGTGTTGGCTATGGCCACGGAACGGCAGCAGGCGTCGCGACAACCGCCACGAGCGCGGTCGTTGTTCAAAGCATCAAGGCGAAGGACGAACTGACGCTGGACGTGCGACTCGAGCGACCCGGCAGCACAACACCCAGCTTCGCGCAGCAATTCAAAGGCAAGGCAAAATCAGCCGGCGAGGACATCATCACCCCCCTCGCCCAACAAGCCGCGCAAGCCGCAGTGGCCGCGATCGGAAAACCGTAACACAGATGAACGCGGATAAATACGGATTAAATCCGCGTTTTAATCCGCGTCTATCCGTGTTCCCGGTATTACGCCCGTCTTCAAATACGAAGACGGGCATTGTTTTTCAATAACACACTCCGCGCACAACGGACTCCGCGCTTTGCAGATCTTTCGCCCGTGATAAATCATCAGGTGCGGGAAGATCACCCAATCTTTTTTCGGCACGATCGGAATCAGATCCTGCTCGATCTTTTCCGCGGTCTTCTGTTGCGTGAACCCGAGGCGATGCGAGAGTCGCGTCACGTGCGTGTCAACCACCACGCCCGCGTGAATATCAAACGCATTTCCTAACACCACATTCGCAGTCTTACGCGCGACACCCGGCAGCTCCAGTAACTCATCCATCGTTTGCGGGACCTCGCCGTTATACTGCTGGGTCAGCATCTTCGCCGTTCCCTGTATCGACTTCGTTTTGTTACGAAAGAACCCGGTCGACTGAATGTCTTTCTCCAACTCTCGTGGCGGCACCTTCAGATAGTCTTCCGGCTTCCGGTACTTCCGAAACAAGTCAGCCGTAACGATGTTGACTCTTTCATCCGTACACTGCGCCGAAAGAATCGTCGCGACCAGCAACTCAAACGGGTTCGAGTGATTGAGTGAACACTTCGCACCCGGATATGCCCGTTTGAGTCGCCGGATAACTTCGCGTGTGCGTGCTTTCAGTTCGTCGAAGCTTTCGCGTTTCGCCATCCAGTCATCCTGTTCGTTTCAACTTACCTGTTTTCTTGGCCCAGGCTTCGGTGCGCATGAAGACCAGCAATCCGAGCGGCAACAGTATCACTCCCATCAGCGCCAGCACCAGCAACTCGTGCGAGACTGCCGACAACGGCGCACCAGCGAGATACTCCGCGGTCGAGTTACTGTTTCCCACACCGAACAACTTTCGGCAAGCAGACAACGTGTAAGTCGCCGGTGAGAACGCCGACAGCGGCTGCAACCAGCCTGGCAGGGTTTCGATGGGATAATAAACTCCCGAAACGAGCAGAAGCGAGCCCTGAAAGATATGCGTCGCCTCCGCCCCTCTCTCCGCACTCATCACCGGAAACACCGCCGCGAGCAAACCCAGCCCAACGAAGGCCACCGTACTGACTGCCAGCACCACGAGCACACCGAACAGATTGGCGCCATGCAGGTTTATATTCGTGAACAGTATGAGCCCGAGCAATACGATCACACTCGTCACGATACTGTTCAGCAGCGAATACAAACTCACGCCGAGCAAATGTACGGCTCGCGATACGGGAGCCATGAACGTGTACTCCAGCGTCCCTTCCCA
>JBKPJP010000201.1:0-4928 GCA_046730735.1 Acidobacteriota bacterium
GGGTGGCAGTGCTCGAGTGCTCCAGACCTTCGAACGCGATGCTGCGCACGTTGTATGGCCTGTACTTTCGAGGGGTTTTGCCTTTGATTGGTGGCGCTATCAGTGGTTCGTTGAGCGCCTACGCCTATTTACCGGCGTCGGTGCAGAGTTTCCCGGACCAGCGCCGGCTCGCGCTCCTGATGGAGCAGGCAGGTTTTGAAGAAGTTTGTTTTCAAAACCTGACGGGCGGCATCGCTGCTCTCCACATGGGGAGACGAGATCGGAAGTAGCTGCCTGTCAGGTTCTTGAGAAAAGTTTTTGAGATTGGTTGCAGCGTTTAGTTTGCAACCAGATACGTAGTCACGGGGTACGGTTTGGTAAGCGCGCGGTTGTCGGGGCTGTGCGAGTATTCGAACCTACCCTGGGCTACGTTTTTATTTTGGGCCGCGGATGTAAATCCGCGCCATGTTATTATGCGCCGCAGTGCGCACCAACCTTCGGTACCGGATCTTCGGCATCCTGCGACGCCTGCTTATTCTGCTGCTGGTTGTTTGGACCGTCGTCTCTCTCGTAACACTTTTAATTGAACTCGTGCCCGGTGATCCGGCTGTTGCTGTTCTCGGTGAACAAGCGACACCGGAACAGTTTGCACAGTTTCGCGAGAAGCACGGACTCGATCGTCCGCCTTTCTTCTTCTCGTTTCCACGCGACACAAATGGCGAGCGACATCTTGTCTGGCACGGCGCTGAGAATCGCTACACCGATTACTGGCGCTTACTGCTGCACGGCGATATGGGCCTCTCGTTCCGCAACGATCAACCTGTCCGAGATCTCATTCTTGAACGCTATCCGGCAACAATCGAACTCGCGGTCTTCGCGATGGCGATCGCGATCCTGATCGCGATTCCGTTAGGCGTGATTGCCGGCACTAATCGCGGGACTCTCATCGATAATGGTGCGTCTGTCGTCGCATTGCTCGGAATCAGTCTGCCCAGTTTTGTGATTGGACCGATGCTGGTCTACGTCTTTGCCGTCAAACTACACTTACTCGCGCCGTCAGGACGTTTTGACTGGAGCGACATCATTCTTCCCGCGTTCACGCTCGGCGCCGCATTGTCGGCAATTCTGACGCGCATGGTTCGATCGTCCGTGATTGAAGAGCTGGGCGAAGACTACGTTCGTACTGCGCGCGCGAAAGGTCTGAGCGAGCGCACCGTTGTTTACAAACACGTTTTGAAGAACGGTCTGATTCCGGTTGTCACAATTCTCGGTTTGCAGCTCGGCGTTCTGCTGGCAGGCGCGATCATTACCGAAAAAATATTTGGCTGGCCAGGCCTCGGGCTGTTGCTCGTCGAGGACGGGATCAACAAACGTGACTATCGTGTCGTGCAGGGCTGCGTGCTCGTGATCAGCATGACTTACATCCTCGCGAATCTACTGACAGACATGGTTTATCGCTGGCTGGATCCGCGCATTCGAGTCGGATGATCCGCGTTCATTCGTGTAAATCCGTGGCATGAATCGTCTAACCATCATTGGACTGGTGATTGTGGTTGTCCTCGTGATTGTGGCGCTGTTTGCGCCCTGGATCGCGACGTACGATGTCGGCGCGACGGATCTGTCGATGCGTTACCTTGCACCATCCGCGGCACACTGGTTCGGCACTGACTCGACCGGCCGCGACATCTTCTCGCGCGTCGTCTTCGGGGCGCGGATCTCGCTTCAAGTCGGCATCATCGTGGTGATCGTGTCTGCCTTCATCGGCACGATTCTCGGCGCCATCGCCGGTTATTACGGCGGCTGGGTAGATCGCATCGTTTCCGGTTATGTCTTCAACGTGTTTCTCGCCTTTCCCGGTCTGCTACTCGCCATCGCGATGGTCGCATTTCTCGGCGCGGGCTTGAACAAACTCATTCTCGCCTTGTGCATCATCGGCTGGGTCGGTTACGCGCGTCTCATTCGTGGTCAGGTCTTAAAGGTTCGTGAGTACGACTTCGTGCAGGCGGCGCGCGCGCTCGGCGCCAGCGACATGCGCATACTGCTGATTCACATTCTTCCAAACGCGATTCAACCACTCATCGTCCAAGCAAGTTTGGGAATGGCCGGCGCGGTGCTCTCCGAAGCGTCACTCTCTTTTCTCGGACTCGGCGTACCACCACCTGCGCCATCCTGGGGTGTGATGATTGAAGAAGCCCGCGACCTCTCGACGCTACAGGCCGCGCCTCACGCGTTGATCTTTCCGGGCATCGCCATTGCGCTCACAGTACTGGCGTTCAACTTTATCGGCGACGGCCTGCGCGAGTACCTCGATCCCCGGCAACGAGCGCGATGACCGCGATTTCGATCCGCAACCTGTCGAAAACTTATCCCGTTCCGTTTCGGCGGCTGCGTGAGTTCTTTCGCCGCCCGGCGAAAGATCCGGTCGAGGCGCTGCGCGACGTTTCGTTTGAAGTCGAGACCGGTGAGATCTTCGGACTAATCGGACGCAACGGGGCCGGCAAGACGACGTTAACCAAAATCGTCGCGACACTTGTGCAGCCGACAACCGGCAGCGTCTCTGTGCGTGGCAACGACAGCGTCGAACATGATGAACGCGTGCGCAGAGATATTGGTCTGGCAACCGCGGAGGAACGGAGTTTTTACTGGCGCTTAACTTCCGAACAAAACCTGCTGTTCTTTGCGCGACTTCACGGCCTCTCCGATCGTTTCGCCAAACAACGTATCAACGATCTGTTTGGCAAACTCGAGTTGGACGAAGTCGGACGACGTCGTTTTGGTGAACTCTCAACCGGAAACAAACAGCGACTCGCAGTGGCGCGAGCGATGTTAGCAAGCCCGCCGGTATTGTTGCTTGACGAGCCGACACGTTCGCTCGATCCACTCGCAGCCGCACGGATGAGAGAGATGATCCGATCGCTTGCCGGGCAGGACCCGCCCGTGACGATTCTTCTTACGTCGCACAACCTCGCTGAAGTCGAAACATTGTGCGCGCGTGTGGCAATAATCAGTCGCGGCAGCATCCGCGCGCTCGACACGCCTAAGAACCTCCGCGACCTTACCTCCGGCTCGGAGACAGTTCACATAACGGTTTCCAGCGGTGAAAAGATCTCCTTGACGCGACAACACAACGACGAGCAACTTGACCAGACGATAAGGCGTCTGCAACAGCGCGGGGAACTGATCATCGACATTGAGACCGAGCGAGCGACATTGCTCGATGTGTTAGAACGATATGAGGCCGCGGATGACGCGGACGAACGCGGATGAATGCGCTGAAACTATTACCGAGACGCATATTCGCATTCGTGGCGCGCGACTTTCGCCTGTTTGTGAGCTATCGCATGCAGTTCTTCCTGCGGATTATCTCGGTGCTCGCGGTTGTGACTACGTTCTTCTTCGTTTCGAAGATCTTTGCCGGGTTTACCGATCCGCAGTTCTCACAGTGGCGTGACCCGCTTGCGAGCTGGCTAACAGGACTGGCCGTGCTGAATTACTTCACAACCGGCTTTTCCAGTCTCGCGAATTCGATCAGACAGGAGCAGATGCAAGGCACACTCGAAAGCGTCCTGCTCACTCCGATCAATCTGCCGACAGTGATCGTCGCGAGTTCGGCCTGGGATTTTCTCGAGACTACGTTCTTCTCTTTTCTTTATCTCTTCTTCGGTCGCGTGTTCTTCGGTGTGCAATATCACGGGAGCTTTACGCTAGCGATCGGCTTTCTTCTACTCACGACTGTAGTGCTCGCATGTTTGGGAATACTGTCCGCGAGCTTTGCGATGGTCTTTAAGCGTGGCGATCCGTTCGGCATATTCCTCGGCGCCGGGTCCGCGTTGTTTTCCGGAGTGTTTTTCCCGACACAGTTGCTCAAAACTTATGCGGGACCGAAACTCGGCAGCATCTCGCTCCTTCTGCCCGCGACTCACGGCCTCGAAGGCATCAGGCAGGTTTTAATCGAAGGCCACGGCCTCGCGCAGGTCACACGACCGCTGTTCACGTTGTTAGGATTTCTCGTCGTACTGCTTCCGTTTTCGTTATGGGTTTTTGGGCGCGCGGTCCGCCGCGCCAAACGCGAGGGGAGTTTGATTCAATATTGACTAATGCTACTATCAATCACAATGGCTCAAGGCGTCGCAGAAAGCGTTCTCGATCTAATAGGCCAGACTCCCTTACTGCACCTCGCTCGTTTCGCCAAGCCTCCACTCGCTGACATTTACGCGAAGATCGAATGGCTGAATCCCGGTGGTTCCGTGAAGGATCGCGCCGCGCTCGGCATGATTCTCGACGCCGAAGAAAAAGGCCTGCTGAAACCGGGCGCGACAATAATCGAACCCACGGCCGGCAACACGGGAATCGGTCTCGCTCTCGTGGGAGTTGCGCGTGGCTATCGTGTTATTCTCTGCGTCCCGCGAGGCTTCGCGGTCGAGAAAATGAAGCTCATCGAAGCCCTCGGTGGTGAGATTGAATACGTTTCGCACGAAGCCGGAATGCAGGGCGCTATCGATCGTTGCGGGGAACTCGCCGCGTCAATTGACGGCAGCTTCGTGCCACAGCAATTTGAGAATAATGCGAACCCGTGTTTTCATGAACAAACTACGGCGCGCGAGATCATTGAACAGTTGAACGGCGAGATCGACGCAGTCGTGATCGGAGCGGGCACGTCGGGAACTTTTTGCGGCGTTTCGAGAGCAGTGCGGAAACAGAACCGCAACGTGCTCTGTGTTCTGGTCGAACCGGAAGGCTCCATCTACGGCGGCGGACCTCCGGGACCAAAAAAAATCGAAGGCATCGGCCAACGCGACTTTATTCCCAAGATCTTTGACGCGTCGCTCGCCGACGAGATCATGATGGTTCAGGACGACGAGGTTTGCGCGGCGCTCAAGAAGATCGCAAAACTCGAAGGACTGCTGGGCGGTTGGTCCACTGGCGCTGCCGCTGCTGCTTCGTACAAA
>JBKPJP010000202.1:0-2223 GCA_046730735.1 Acidobacteriota bacterium
CAGTTCAGACGAGCGTGATCTTTATTTCCGAGCTTCTTGACTTCATGAAAGATGTCCTTCTCTTTGGGAGAAAGCGGCTTCAAGGTACCGTCAACGTCGTGAATCACACCGACAGTAGTTGAGAACCCGAGTTCAACAGCACGGCGTGCGACGACCAGAGCGTCGTCAGGATTCTTGATGCCGCCACCAATTACTGAATTGATGTTGACGTGGAAATCAGCATACTCGGACAGGTAGCGCAGTTTCTTGTCGAGCACACGCAGGCTCTTGCGCGACACTTCGTCGGGCGCGACGTTATCGATACTGATTTGCAAATACTCCAGACCGGCTTTGTTGAGACGTTTGATACGGTCGGGAGTGAAGTAGTAACCATTCGAGATCAGGCCGGCGATCATTCCGCGCAGGCGAATGTGGTGAATGATCTGATCGAGTTCCGGATGCATCATTGGTTCGCCACCGGAGATGGTGACGATTGACGTTCCGAGATCCGCGAGTTTGTCGAGACGACTCTTGACGATCGCGAGATCGACGGGTTTCGAATTATGGTCGTACTCGTTGCAATAACCACACGCCAGATTGCAACGACGCATCGGGATGAGATGGGCCAGAACCGGATGTCGACTCGACAATAGTGCGCGGCTGATAAAACTGGCTTCACGCAGCTTCAGTTTTAGAAACTTAGTCTTCCGCATGTATGCTCAAACAATTGACGCGAAGAATATGCGACCCGGGCGGTCCAATGCAACCACGGCCACAAAAAGACACAAAAGAGCGACCGAAATAACGAAGGGCTCTGTTTTGTGACAGAGCCCTTCAGGCTTTTGATCTGTTAGACGCTACTAGCTCTTGACGATCTTTACGTTCGAATCGAGCTTCACATCAAAGTCGCTCGGATTGAGCTTCTGGTTCTTCTCGAGACCCGTCAAACGCATTGTGGTCGAATCGTCGTTCTTCTCGACAATCTTCGCCTGCACTGGCATGCCGCCGGAATCGATCCAAACTTCGGCATACTTGTAACCAGCATTTCCCTTCGGAACCAGGGTCAAATGAATCGTGCTGACTCCGCCCCACAACGTCTCTTCGCGAACATCTTTCACGGGCTGATACTGCGCCTCGAGCTGTTGGCGCGACATATTCATCATCGCCAGGATGCCTGAAGCTTTTCCATCCTTACCACTCATCTTCCGAGCGTCACCGGTATAAGCGACATTCAAAGCTGGACGGAAGATCGTGTATTTGTTGTTGTTAACGGCCAACACTTCGCGTCGCGGGCTGCTCCAGTCGATCCTGACTGAAGCCTGGCGACCGGCGCCGGGCAGGTAAATCACCACACCATTGTATTTATCTTCAACGCCGAGCTGCGAATTGTACTTGACCATGCTGATGCCGGCGCGCAAAGACTTCAAACTCTGACGGTTCTTCTCCAACCGGCTCAAAACAGAACTAACGAGGCCCGCTCCCTGACCATTCGTCGTGGTCGGGGTCACTAAGACGAGTGTCGACAATATGAAAGCGAACATCAGGCCCGAAGAAATCAATCTCTTCATAAATACTCCTTAAACTCAGTTACTCCTTTCGCGGAGGGTGCGCAAAACCTCGCAATTATAGGGGAAGACTATCGTATGTCAACCTCGAAACTACGTGTCCGTCCCTCAGAATCAAGCACCGGGCGTACCGCAAGCACCTCAACGTTTGTGCGTCCTGTCAGGGCCTCGATACGCTGCCCGATCTGACCTTTATCTCCTTCATTGCCAACATCTTCCGGGCTCAACACCAGGGTTGCGGCAACTGGGCTTTGATGCAGTGTTTCCTGACCCCGTTCGCCACTCGAAAACCAGCTTTTTGGTGTCAAAAAAATGAAGATTAAAATGACCGCACAGAGCAGATCCCATTGCCACGTATTGCGCGCGTAATTCCAAAAGAATATCTTCTTCAGTGTGGTTAAAAGGCCTCGCACGTTCTCAAGCTTGCAAGTAAGCAGCCACGCGAACCGCGGCTGGTGGGACAACCGAATTCTAACACAATCTGATCCGCGTTCATTCGAGTAAATCCGCGGCTTAAAGGCGTACTGAAGGAGCTTGCTCTACGATGTGGCCATCACGCATCTGCACGATTCGTTTACACATCGCCGCAGCTTCCGGATTGTGAGTGATCATGATGATGGTCTGATTGAAGCGGTAGTTCAACTCCTGGAACATGTTAAGTACCAGGGCGGAGTTCTCG
>JBKPJP010000203.1:0-3884 GCA_046730735.1 Acidobacteriota bacterium
TCGCTTGGCTGTGCACACGAAAAGCCCGCAGCTGCGGGCTTTTTCGTCGAATTTTATTGTTGTTTAGTGGCCCTGCGAGAGTTTGCCGATGAGGGTGAACAAAGGCAGGTACATGGAGATGACGATGGAGCCGATGGTGACGCCCAGGAAGCCGATCAATACGGGTTCCATGAGGGTCAGCAGGTTGGCGATGGCGGCGTCGACTTCGGATTCGTAGAAATCGGCGATCTTGCCGAGCATCGCGTCGAGGGCGCCGGTCTGTTCGCCGATGCCGATCATTTGCGCCACCATGTGTGGAAAAACTTCAGTCGCCTTCAACGGATCAACGAAACTTTCACCGCGCTCGACTCCCATTCTCACTTTAGTGATCGCTTCTTCAATGATCACATTGCCTGACGTCTTCGCAGTGATGTCCAACGACTGCAAGATCGGGACACCGGAAGAGAGCAGCGTAGACAGCGTGCGCGAGAACCGCGCCACCGCGATCTTGCGAAAGATGTCGCCAAGAATCGGAACCTTGAGCAGCAGCCAATCGATGTTTTTTCTGCCGGCGGGCGTTTTGTAATAAAACTTCACCGCCACGACGATGCCGATGATCGAAACGAGAATTATCAAGCCACCCCAGCCCGCGAGAAAGTTGCTGATACCAACTACGATTCGCGTCGGCAGCGGCAACTGTTCGCCTGGTCCAAGTAAACCGAGGAAGATGTTCTGAAACTGCGGAATCACCACCACCATGATGACCGCAACCGCGACGATCGCGAGTACGATCACCGCCGCCGGATAGATCATCGCGGAGATGATGTCGCGTTTTAACTTCACGATCTTTTCGATGAACGTCGAGAGTCGTTGCAGAATCAGATCGAGAATACCGCCCGTCTCTCCCGCTTCCACCATGTTTGCGTAAAGCTGATCGAAAACACGCGGGTGCCGCGCCATCGCGGTTGCAAGTGTCGCACCTTCTTCAACGTCCTGTCGCACCTGGAGCAGGGTCCGCTGAAAGTACTTGTTGTCCTGCTGCTGGGCCAGAATTTCGAGACATTGAACAAGCGGCAAACCAGCATCGATCATCACCGAAAACTGACGCGTAAAGATTGAAAGATCTTTCGACTTAACTTTCTTACGGCCGCCGATCTTGGGAATGCCGATTTCGCGGCCCTTCTCTTTAACCGAAGTCAGCGTAACTTGCTCGCGGCGCAGAATCTGGCGCAGGGCTTCGCGATTGTCCGCGACTCGTTCGCCGACAACGATCTCGTTCAGTCTGTTACGGCCTTTGAAAACAAAAGTAGGCATAGCGGTGAGCTCCGAAAGTGACTTATCTTACGTTTGGCCTGGTACCACTCGGTCGGGGTTGAGCATAAGGGCTCGCATGCGGCTTCGATGTGTTGCCGGAATTAAGTCCGGCACCGCGATCAATCAGTTCGCGCAGTTCGTCGACGTTCGACGAACGTTGCATCGCAACCTCCATAGTGATCTGGCGTTTGTGATAGAGAGTCGCGAGGGCCTGGTTGAAAGTCTGCATGCCGTACTTGTCCTGGCCCGTCTGCATCATTGAATAGATCTGATGGACCTTGTCTTCGCGGATAAGATTGCGAATGGCGCCATTCGGAACAAGGATCTCGAGCGCCATCGCACGACCACTTCCTTCAGCACGCGGCAACAACGCCTGACAGAGAATTCCTTCAAGCACGAGCGAAAGCTGCGCGCGAATCTGTGCCTGCTGATCTGAAGGGAAGACGTCGATGATACGGTTGATCGTGGACGAGGCGGAGTTTGTGTGCAGGGTGGCGAGCGTCAGGTGACCCGTTTCAGCGATACGCAACGCCGACTCGATAGTTTCGAGGTCGCGCATTTCGCCCACGAGGACCACATCGGGGTCCTGGCGCAAGGCAGTACGAAGCGCCGCGGCGAATCCGTGTGTGTCTGCATTGACCTCGCGCTGGTTGATCAAACAGCCTTTGTGGTTGTGCAGAAACTCGATCGGATCTTCGATCGTCAGGATGTGCTCGTGACGATCGCGGTTGATCTTGTCGATCATGGCCGCGAGTGTGGTCGACTTGCCGGAGCCGGTTGGTCCAGTGACGAGAATCAGACCACGAGGTTTTTCGCAGAGTTGTTTGACGACGGGAGGCAGGCCCAGCTCTTCGAATGCTTTGATCTCATAGGGAATCGCGCGAAAGACTGCGCCGACCGCGCCGCGCTGGTTGAACAGGTTGGCACGAAAGCGAGACAGGCCTTTGACGCCGAACGAAAAGTCGAGCTCCAGGTTCTCTTCGAAACGATGCTTCTGCGCGTCAGTCAATACTGAGTAGGCGAGTTGCTTGGTATCGGCCGACGTCAGCACGCGGTACATTTCGAGCGGGCGCAGATGGCCGTCAACTCTGACCTGCGGCGGTGAGCCGGTGGTGATGTGAAGATCCGAACCGCCGAGTTCAGAAAGCTTTCGCAGCAGTTCGGAGAGCGAGATCTGGGGAACAGTTTCGTTCAGTCGCATCTAAGTGATCACTCCTGACAGAGGTTTCACGCAAAGGCGCAAAGTTTACGCAAAGGCGCAAAGGAGTACTTTGCGTTCTTAGCATCCTTTGCGTCTTTGCGTGAGATATTCCTACCGGTTTTCGGCTTTGGCGCGCAGTGACTCGATGAAGCGCTCGGCTTCACTCGTCATGCGTTCCGCGTATTCAACTGGTGAGTCCGTGGTCAGCCCGTAAATCCGACCGCCGGCTTCAGTGAAATAGAACGTCCAGGTCTTTTCCGGTGTCAGCGCATCTTTTGGCGTGCGTCCGGTGACTACAAAAACGCGAGCGCCGTTCACCTCGCGGACGAAGTCGTTAACTACCCAGCCGCCGGAAGCGACCATCTTGTCGATCACGATCCGTCGCAAGTCCCCGACAGCAACGCCGCCCAACATCTTCTTCTCTTCTCGAGAAGTCAGGAACGCTGGATTGGGTCGACTTAGCGCGACGACCGCGAGATTCATCGTTCCGGGTAGTTTTGCAGTTGAAGCTGAAGACTTGAATGCCGGATGTGAAGGATTGACTACGCGCGGGCGCGTTGCGCCGTTCGAAGCAGCAGCCGGAGCGGGTGCACTGGCTTCCGCCATCATCACTGGCGGCGGTAACGCGGTGCTCGCTTCAGCCGAGTTCGAAGGCAACGCCGGCAACGACGGAGCCGATATTCCGGAGAGATCGGAAACCGAAATGTTTTGCGGTAACGCGAGCGAAGCATTGCGGTGGGCCATCTCTGCCGCGAGCCGTTTCTGACGCTGGCGCGTGCGATAGCGTCGCCACCACGCCTTCGAATGATGGCGTTTATGACGGCGCTGGCCGACTTCTACAGTTTGCCTGATGCCGTGTGCTTCATTTGCGAATGGCAACATGATACTCACGGACAGCACCAGGATCATTGATATGGCAATTACTCTTAGCATCGTCGGTTCTCCTCGATTAGGCGACCGTTTCGCGAACAACTTCCTCGACAGTTGTCAGACCGGCGCGAATCTTGAACAAACCCGATTCGCGAAGGGTGATCATGCCGTCGTCGATCGCCTTCTTTCTCAATTCAAGTGACGAAGCGCCGATCAAGATCAACTCACGAATCTCGTCGGTGATTTCCATCACTTCGTAAAGGCCGATTCGCCCTTTGTAACCGGTGTTATTGCACGTCGCACATCCTTTGCCCTTGTAAGTCTTGAGGGTCTTTGCTTCTTCAGCTCGAAGACCAACTTCGACTAGCGCTTCAACGGGATTTTGATGTTCGTGTTTGCAATCCTTGCAGATACGGCGAATCAGACGTTGTGCCTGGATGAGGTTTACGCTGGTGGCGACAAGAAAAGGTTCGATGCCCATGTTCATAAGGCGGGAAATGGTTGAGGGAGCATCGTTCGT
>JBKPJP010000204.1:0-12323 GCA_046730735.1 Acidobacteriota bacterium
GGCACTCGCGGTTTACGGTGACAAACCGATGCGGGAATTTCTTTACTTGCAGCCATATCCGTTCGCCTGGCGTGAGACGGTCAACACTCCTACTTTCGAATCTTATATAGTTCCGTCCAATTTCAGGCCCAACCAATCGCTGCAAAGGCAGTTTGTTCAGCTCCTCCTGCGTCGCGCGCAACAAGCACTCGAAACACCATTGGATCAAGGCGATACCTATCGAGATCCACAGGGAACTCTGTTGCCTGGGACAGTACATCTGCTGCAAGGCCTGATTAACCTCGAACCTCAGGTGCGAGAATCTCTTCCTGATTTATTACCGGCATTGACTCAGGCACGAGAGAACATTCTGGTGTCGCTTTCGGTCGAGACTCAGAAGCTACTTGTGCAACCCGGCCGCGAGGTTTCCATTACGCAGGAGAAAACGTTTGACGAAGAGTTAGAGTCAGCGCAGAAAATACCTGATGTAAACCGGCGCGATGAACTCATTGCCATCGCAATCTTGAGTGCCGCATCCGATACGCAGAGTCTGGCGGCCGTGATTCAGGCCGCCGACAAGATTAGCGATTCAAATTTACGCACACGTTTACTGGAGTGGGTTTACTTTCGCCGCGCTGGATCCGCGGTCAAGGATAAGCAATTTGAAGAGGCCGAGAGACTTGCTTCTCGAGTTGAAGGGGAGGAGCAACGTGCTTATCTTCACGTCGAGATCGCAAAGGGATTGCTTAAGAGGAGTGAGATGCAGACTCATGCGCGCGAAGTTCTTGATGAAGCAGTAACCGAAGCAAAACGAGCCGGCGCGACGATTTTTGCCGCGCGCACACTGCTAACCGCTTCTAATCTCTACGCCAAAATCGATCCCAGTCGGGCAATTTCACTTTTGACAGACGCCATCAATTGCATTAACCGCATCGAGGCTCCGGATTTTTCAAGTGATAATCAAACGCAGGTAAAAATAGTTGAGAGTAAGAGCAGGTCGGGCAGCTTTCCGCTCCGGTTCTATATGCCGGGATCAGATCCGGAAGGTGTGTTCCGTGAAATGGCAAAAGGAGATTTCGACACTGCCTTGTCTCAAAGTAGCGCTATCACTGACAAACTTCAGCGCGCCATGTCGACCCTTGCGCTGGCAGATGCCTGTTTACAGCAGACGCAGCAACCTAAAGGAAAACCAAAGAAGAGCAGTCCTACGGCTTCCACGGCTCCATAATGTAGATCTTTTGCCGTGCCGGCTTATCGGCCGTGCCCGGCCAATCGAGAACTGCGCGCCAGGTGCCATTGGTTTGCCGCTCGAACCGAAAATAGTTCAGCTTACCCGGGACCGCGGGGACAAACTGAATATAATCGGCCGTGATTTCGCTCGCCGCCGAGCGCCTATTGCCTTCGTCTTTTCCAAATTCACCGTTCTTAAGCTCGAAACGCTCCGGCTCGCCATCACGGGTTCCATCCGCTTTCAGCGACTCGACGACCAGCGCGGTTTCTTCGATCTTGTAGCGCTCATAGAAAGGTTTGTCGCCATCCATACCACGCCAGGTACCTTCGATCCATTTGAGCTTCGCGACGTCCGCAGGCGTGAATTTGTTCGACGGCGTCGACTGCGCGACGGGTTGCTGATTTGCAACCTGTGCGTTGGAACAGGCCGCGGCGATAAGTGAAATTGTGATAACGGCAAAAACAAACGCTTTCTTTGGCATAGTGCCCGTAGTATCTTCGCTGACACTCATCGATGCAAGTACATTAGATAGTCATGAAAGAGAACTCTATGAGTAGAAAACGCTTCTTATTCGTATTCGCTGTCGTTGCATTTCTTTCAAGTGCAACCCCGGCTCAGGTTCCCGACAAAGCGAAGGTTGTCGCTGGCGCTGAACGAGCGTTTGAGAAAGTCACGAAGGCGTACGTCGCACCAGCACCGGGTTGTGCCGCCGCTGTGTCGCTCAATGGAGAGGTAGTGTTCGAAAAGGCTTTCGGACTCGCCGATCTCGAGCACAACGTTCCGAACACAACTCAAACTATTTTCGAGTCAGGCTCAGTCGCGAAGCAGTTCACCGCCGCAGCGCTCGTACTCCTGCAACAGGATGGAAAGCTCAGCATCGACGACCCCGTCAGAAAATACATCCCCGAACTCCCCGATTACGGTGTGCCACTGACGATCAGACACCTGTTGAATCACACATCCGGTATTCGCGACTGGGGCACAGTCCTGGGTCTGACCGGCGCGGGTCGTGGCGATCGAGTCATCACTCAGGATCTCGCACTCGACGTTATTACTCATCAGCGCGCACTCGACTTCACGCCCGGCTCCGAATACTCGTATTCAAACAGCGGCTACAATCTCGCGGCGATAATCGTCGAGCGCGTTTCGAAACAGAAGTTTCCGGCCTTCGTCGAGGAGCGGCTATTCAAACCCATCGGCATGAAGAACAGTTCGTGGAGAGACGACTACCAGCGGATAGTCCCGGGCCGCGCTCAAGCGTATTCGCGTCAGGGCAATGGACCATGGCGACTCAGCATGCCTTTCATGAACGTCTATGGAAACGGCGGCATGCTCACGACAGTTGGGGATTGGATGAAGTGGAACGCGATGCTCGATTCGCAATCGCTCGGTGCGCCTCTCGTCAATGCGCTCGAAACTCGAGGCGTGCTGAATGATGGACGGAAGATTGCCTACGCTCTTGGGCTCATTGTCGATACCTACAAGGGGTTAAAGGATGTCTCGCACGGCGGCGCGACTGCCGGCTACCAGACGTTTCTCGCGCGATATCCAGACAACAAGGTTTCAGTCGGTGTCATGTGTAACGGCACATCACCAGGCGCGGGAGGAATAGCCGCAAACATCACGGATGAAATCTTTGGTCCATATCCCGAAGCACCGAAGACCGAAGCAGCCAAGGTTTCAGAGGACGAACAGAAAAAATTTGTCGGTGTCTGGCGGAGTGAAAAGACGCATGCTCCCGCACGATTCGTTATTGAAAATGGTGTGTCGCGATGGAGCGGTGCGCGCGTTGTGCCAATGGGAGGCGGGCAGTTCAGTGTCGGCGGCAACCAGTTGAAGTTTACTTTTGACAAAGACGGCAAACCGACACTTGCCGAAATCGTCGATTCCGATGGTGAAGTCAGACGCTTCGTTCCGGAAGTGGCGTGGACGCCAACGCCGGCGGACCTTGCATCATTCAAAGGCGATTGGTTTAGCGAAGAGGCCGGGGCAACAATCAGTTTCGTTGTCGACGACGACAAGGCATTCCTCAAGCAGCGTCCGGCAACTAGTCTCCCGATGCAGCCGGTATATAAGGACCACTTCGACGTGCAGGGTTACATCGTCTGGTTCACACGCGACAAGAATGGAAAGGTCAATGGCATGCACGTCGGAGCATCACGAATGCGCGATATGCCGTTCGCCCGCGTAAAGTAGTGGTGCGGGTGATACTTTTTCCGCCCGTTCTTCGCGTTAAATAATTGACATTCTCGCGAAAGGACCGACTCCCTCATGCGTAAGCTCTCGTCAGCTCTGATTACTCTGCTCGTTATTCTCGTACTCGCTGCTTCAGCCTTTGCACAGCCGTTTAATAAGGACGAGTTTGTCGCGAGAAGGGCGAAACTGTTTGAGAAGATCTCTGACGACGTCGCGGTGATTTTCGCGGCCAAGGGACAGAACTATCCAATCAAGTTCCGACAGGCACCGGATTTTTATTACCTGACGGGAATCGAGGAACCTGGCGCAGTCCTCGTCATGAGTGGTCCAAGCAAGGCTACGTTCCTGTATGTCCCCAAACGTACTGAGCCGCAGATTCGCGCTGAGGGTCCGGGAATCTGGCAGGTGGAAAAGAGGGAAGAAGTTTATGGACTTACAAGGGTCCAACCGATCGAAGAGTTTCTGGCGACGTTCGCTTTCATGAATCCACGTGCCAGGAAGCTTTACATGCTTACAGGCTCTCAGGGGAATGTTCAGAATTCGCGCGAGGAGCTTGAATACTACGAATCACTTGAAGCTTCTCAATCGATCTTTGGCGGCCTTACTGAATCAAAGCGGACGATTGCTCTGATTCAACAGATGGTTCCGCAACTAACGCTGCAGCCTTTGAATCCATTGTTGGATGAGATGCGCTGGATCAAATCGCCCTATGAGATCGAGCTGATTCGAAAGAGTTCGCAGATCGGCGCGGAAGGCGTGAAAGAGGCCATGAAGGGAACGCGACCGGGAATGTATGAGTACGAAATCGAGGCTGCCGCTCGATTCGTCTATACCAAGCGTGGCGCGCGTGGCGATGCTTTCACACCGATCGTTGCGTCTGGGCCAAACACGATGACACTCCACTACTCGGCGAACAATCGTCAGATGATGGACGGCGACGTTGTGTATATGGATTACGGCGCCGACTACGAATACTACAACTCAGATATCACGCGCACGTGGCCGGTGTCGGGCCGCTTTACACCTGAGCAGGAGAAGATGTACCGCTGCATTCTCGAGGCGCGAGAAGCCATCATTGCTGCGATGAAACCGGGAGTGACGATCAATCAGTTGAAAGACGTTGCCGACGGGGTGTACAAGAAACACGGATTCGGTAAGGAGTTTCTGGCGGTCGGCCGCTACATCGGCCATACGATCGGAATCTCAACGCACGATGTTGACCCGCGTGATAACAATCGTCCCCTCCAGGCAGGCGTCGTCTATAACGTCGAGCCGTTACTCGAGCTTCCCGAGAAAAAGATTCACATGCGACTCGAGGACACGGTGCTGATCACGCCGACCGGCGCGGTCAATATGACAGCAGGCGCGCCGGCCGGTCTCGACGAAATCTATGCACTCATTCGACAGAGTGCGCTCAGTCTAAGACAGTAGATTCTCTGCGTTCTCGGCGTATCTCAGTGTTCTCTGCGTTAAAAACGCAGAGGGCGCAGAGATACGCAGAGAACCGCAGAGAATCGGAACTGCTACCTGTTTGTCATTACAGCGAAGACGTGGATGAATGAAACTTTGTCGGCCACGTTCCTTTTGGTCAAGGACAGATTATGATTCCCCGGTCCTTTAGTTTCACACACTCCACCACCATTCCCGTCCCCTGCGTTCTCGCATAAACGGACGCCGAAGCCTTTCGCGACTCGCACGGATGAAGCGGAATCGTCCGGCAAACTACCCAGTTGTGCTTTGTCCGCACGATATGTTCCCGGGCCGTAGGCTTGCGATCTCCCAGTAAAGTCGAAGTGCTCGTACACAATGACAGGAATCAAGTCATATTTTTTTGCCAATGCGAGGGCTTCATTGCGAAGAGCATCATCCGGATCGTTGAGACTGCTTTGAATAGCCGCTATCGTTGCAGGCAACAGCGCTTCAGCGTAAAGATTCGGCATGTTATTCAGTGCAACGAGCACGCCGAGGCGCAGGCGATAGCTGCTTGCTTTGTCTTTCAGAACACTCTCGATCCAGGGAATTGCAACGCGCTGATCCTGAAGAGAGAGCGCGTATCTGGTCTTGCGCCGCACGATTGCATCCGGCGATTCCAAGCCCACCGTAAACTCATAACTGGAAAATTCCGGTTTCACCGAGTTGGCATACTGCTTCTCTTGAGCATACGCAGTAGGTACGAGATCCCATATCGGCTTTATCTCACTTGAGGTCGGCGCCACATTACTGAGCTGAGCGCCACTGGGCAGTGCATTGCTCGGAAGCAATCCTCCCGGGAGCTCCGTCTCCTGATTATTGTGATCGAGAAATAGCTTATTTTGCCGCCGTTTTAAGCAGACTCCGGTTTTGTAGAACTCTGACCGGATCGGAAGCTCGTACTCGTAAAGGTCGTCATCCCTCGAGTTGGCCCGCGGCGCTTGTATGGTCAATTTTACTTTCGCGCCATCAGCCCACTGCCTCTGATCTTTGTTGATCAGCAGCAAGTCGTAATCTGAGTAGCCGCCGCCCTTCGGATTCTTATGCAGGTAGAGATCGGCAAAGCTGGTTCCGAGTATTTCGACGTTCGGAAGGTTTTCAATGGTCCCGGTGATCTGCGGTCGGCGGCTAAGGTTGATAAGCCACCAGGCGTATATTGAAAAAAATGCGACGCCGAAAATCACCAGCCATGTCAGTCCATAAAGGCTTAGAAAGAAAGTCTGCTCTCGCTTGTTGTTGTTGCCCACCTTTCGCCATGCCGAGCGTACTTGTCTTTCAATAACGAAGATCAAGAGGATCAGAACGGCGTTCGGACCGTACGTGTAAAGAAGGTTCGACCAAGTTTCGGGGCTCATGCTGGTATCCTTTCATCCCAGGTCTCGTGAGGTCACGGTCTCGGGAATCGTCTTTCAATGACAAGGTTCCAACGTATATGAGTCGAAACACTGAAAACGTTTCGTTGACATTGGCAGTTGTTTCACGCAAGTACGTTCGGTTGGTTGGACCCACAAAGATTTGATATACCAAAGGTCGTTCGACAGTTGATGATAGAATTTTGATCCTGATGCATCGCGAACCAAGTATGAAAGCTGTTGTTATTACTCGTTTTGGTGGTCCTGAGGTCCTGGAGATCCAGGACGTTCCGGCTCCGCAGCCTGGGCCGGAGGAAGTCCTTGTACGCGTGCGTGGGACTGCGCTCAATCGCGCCGACCTCCTGCAAAGATCAGGGCGATACGCTGCGCCGCCGGGCGTCCCGGAGAATATTCCCGGGCTGGAATTTGCGGGCGAAGTTGCGGAGTTGGGCATTAACGCGCGCCGCTGGAGTAAAGGCGATCGCGTGATGGGGATCATCGGCGGTGGCGCCCATGCCGAATTTGTGACGGCTCATCAGGACGCAATCGCCGCAGTGCCGGCGAATCTCGATTTGTCTGACGCCGGTGCGATTCCTGAAGTCTTCATAACCGCACATGACGCCCTTCAACAGGCAGAATTCAAAGCCGGAGAAAACGTCCTGATCCACGCGGTCGGAAGCGGCGTCGGGCTCGCCGCAACACAACTCGTCAAAGCTTTAGGAGGCCGTGCTTTCGGCACCTCCCGCACGCCTGACAAGATCGAGCGCGCCAAGACATTCGGTCTGGAGTCGGGATATGTAGTGCCGGAACCGGGCGCGTTGTCGGAGCTTTCCGCCTTTGGTAAGAATGCGACCACCGGTCACGGCTTTGATGTGGTTCTCGATCTGAATGGAGGTCCGTATTTCGCGGCCAGCCTGGAAGCAATGGCGCTGAAGGGCCGGATCATCCTGATTGGTGGAGTTGCAGGCGGCAAGACTAATGTCGACCTTTATCAGATCCTGGGCAAACGTCTTCATATAATCGGTACGGTGCTGCGCGCTCGATCACTGCAAGAGAAGATCGCAATCACCAACACATTCGCACAAGAAGTTACGCCGCTGCTGGAGAAGAGTAGTATTCAACCAGTGATCGATTCCGTCTTCTCACTCGAGCAGATCCGGGATGCTCATCGGCGCCTTGAATCCAATGAGACCTTTGGCAAGGTCGTCCTGACAATACCGTAAGTGAGAACTGATGCCTGAAGCTAAAAGAAAAATACGCTGGTCCTCAGCCTGGGCTGATGCGCGGGAACTGGTCTGGGCGCATCGCCGCCGCCTGATGCTGGGCGCCGGCCTGATGATCGTCAATCAGGCGATGGGCCTTGTGCTGCCTGCTTCGACGAAGTACTTGATCGACGTGGTGATCGGACAGGGCCGCACAGACTTACTCTGGAAGATTGCACTCGCGGCGGGTGGCGCAACAATCATTCAAGCGCTGACGTCTTTCAGTTTGTCACAAGTGTTGGGTGTCGCGGCCCAACGTGCGATTACCGAGATGCGCAAGAAAGTGCAGGCGCAGATTTCCCGTTTGCCGATCAGCTACTTCGATTCCACTCAGACCGGTAAATTGATTTCGCGGATCATGAACGACGCCGAAGGCATTCGAAACCTCGTCGGCACGGGATTGGTCCAACTCACCGGCAGCATCATCACAGCCATCGTCGCCCTCGCCATTCTGTTTTGGCTTAACTGGCGTCTGACTTCGATCACGATTCTCGTGCTCGGAGCATTTGGCGGCGCGCTTGCCTATGCCTTCACACGTTTGCGTCCGCTGTTCCGCGAACGTGGCGAGATCACCGCAGCGCTGACGGGCCGCCTGGCCGAATCATTGGGGGGCATACGCATAGTTAAAGCTTACACCGCGGAGAAACGTGAGGCGCTGACGTTCGCGCGTGGAGCTCACAAGCTTTTCCGCAACATCGCAAAAGCGATGACCGGCGTATCAGCCACGCAGGCCTTTTCATCACTCGTTGTCGGCGCTGTAGGCGTCGTAATAATCCTCGTTGGCGGTGCTTCTGTAGTGAATAAGCAAATGACTGTCGGCGATCTTTTCATGTATGTGATGTTCACGGGAATGATGGCCATGCCGCTGATTCAATTCGCATCGATCGGCACACAGATCACCGAAGCTTTCGCGGGGCTCGATCGCATTCGCGAAGTGATGAACATGCGGACAGAGGACGAAGAAGATTCCGTCCGCGCGCCGTTGCCTGAAGTTCAGGGTGAAGTGGAATTCGATAACGTGTCTTTCGAGTACAACGCCGGAGTCCCTGTACTTAGGAATGTTTCTTTCACGGCGCCGGCCGGTTCGACCACCGCGCTGGTTGGCTCCAGTGGTTCCGGCAAGAGCACGCTCATCAGTCTGGCGATGAATTTCAATCAACCGCTTTCCGGGACGATTAGAATCGATGGCAAGAACTTACAGACGATACGGCTGCGCGATTTTCGTTCTTACCTCGGCGTAGTGATGCAGGATAACTTTTTGTTTGACGGGACAATTGCCGAAAACATTGCGTTTTCAAATCCGCACGCGACGATCGATGAAATCAAGGACGTGAGCCGTATAGCTCATTGTGAAGAGTTCATCGAAAACTTCGAGCAGAAGTACGAAACGATTGTCGGTGAGCGCGGAGTAAAACTGTCGGGTGGTCAGCGTCAACGCATTGCGATCGCGCGCGCCATTTTGGCCAATCCAAAACTGCTGATTCTGGATGAAGCGACTTCGAGTCTCGACAGTGAGAGTGAGGCGATGATTCAGGATGGGCTGCGTTCATTGAGGCGTGGTCGAACAACATTCGTTATCGCACACCGGCTCTCGACGATTCGCAGCGCGGACCAGATCCTGGTTCTGGAAGGCGGCGAGATCCTCGAGCGCGGCACGCATGAAGAATTGCTGGCAGTTGATGGCCGCTACCGGCAACTCTACGACAAACAGTACAACTTCGAACGCAATCAATTCATCAATCCCGGCGAAGACTTCACGCCCGATCCGCAACGCGCAATCGGACGTGCTCCATCGGGACTTTCAAACTTGTAGGTATATTACGCTTTGCACAAAAGTTGAAGATGCCACGGGCTTGTCCCGTGGAGTTTTACGTTGTTGCTACACTCCCGTATCCAGCAGTAAAAACTGCTGGATGCCACGGCCTTGGGCCGTGGAGGTTTCACGTTTGCTGCTATTTAGCTCCGAACGTGAATCTCCACGGCCCAAGGCCGTGGCATCCAGTTTGAGAGTTAAGACCGTCGGGTATAGCGACGAGCGTGAGAGACTCCACGGGACAAGCCCGTGGCATCTCGACGTTCGTCGAAGCCATAAGTCGTCTACTTCACCGTCAGCCAGAAATCGCGTGGATAGAGCCGGTAGAGTTGCGTGTCGGGACCCTCAACGGATTTCAAGTACGCCTCGTATGCGGCCATCTGCTTTTCTGGTCCAATCACGAAGAAGTTTCCGCCGGCAATGTCTTTGCCCTTCATGCCGTAGCCCGGAAAGACACGCTCAAAAACTCTGTCTTTCCGTTGATAGAGTTGAGCCGAGAGGTCCGGTATTTTTCTCGCCTCCAAAATCGCCCGCCGGAAACGCGACACAACTTCCGGCGTCATTCCATCAGCCATGTTTGACGCCATCGCTTCGCCACGCACTTCATAGGGAGACGAAGCACGCGAACTAAACGTAAGCGCGATAACATACTCAGCGAGCGGATCACTCATCGGGCGCTTCACCTCGCCAATCGCGAAACGTAAAGTTTGTGGTAGTTCAGGTGTGCGCTCAGCGTAGTAGCTCATCAATCCCGAGGCGGGGCTACTCCCGATACCGTTACTGTAAGCCAGGCCCGCGCCAACCGTTTTATTGAAAACTGAATGCGCGCCGCCGCCGGAATAAAGTTTCGAAGCGAGAAAATCGAGAATAGCTTCGCGACTGGTATCGGAATACTCAGTTAGCTTCGCACTATTCATCATCACTCCGCCTGACATGTTCGGCGCCATCAAGCCTACGTAAACCGGAGCCTTGGCGTCCGGAAGCCGTGCCGCGAGCCGCGCTTCGATCCGGCGCTGGTTGCCGTAGTTTTCTTTAACTAAATCGCTCTTGTCGAAACCGGCGAGAACAGTCTTGTACATCGGCTCCAGCTTCTGTTTGAGCGCCATCGAGCCGATGTAGAACATTCGCGTGTTGCGCGAATTTACGATCCGGCGACGCACGTTTTCGAGATCCGCCAGAGTTTTTTCCGGAGCTTGCGCGAGGTCCCGGCGCATCTCGTTGCACAGGTACGCCCAGTCAGAAGCAAGCGAAGAATCAGGAAGATCACCGAGCGTTTGCGAGAGGTCCGTCACAGCATCGGCGGCGAGTGCCTTCGCCGTTGCGGGCAGTGTGCTCATGTCGTCGGCAAACGGTTTCAAAGCGGGCGTGACAGTCTGGTTCTTGTCTCCGCCCATCGCAGCGAGCATCGACTTCAGTTCATCACGCGTTCCTTTCGCGTTCGCGAGTTTGGACAGAAACGCGTCAATCGCTTTGCCGTTTTCTTCGTCGCCCGCACTCTTCAGCAGCCAGCGAAGCCGCTGGGCATTGTGAGCTTGAGTCAGGAAGGAAAATGCTGAAAGGTAAAGCGGATTGTCCTGGAAGCGATAGGCGTCTGAGGGGTTGTTGACCCACTGCTCCTCCTGTCCCTGCATCCGCCGGCGTAACCCGCTCAGTTGCTGATCGACCACATCACGAATACGCGGAAGATTTTCTTTACGCCAGTTCGGACTATTGAGAACGAGGTTCATCCACGTCACCGCGCGTTCCGACTCCGCTGCGTCGTTGCCGGAACCGCGTACAGTTAATTCATACCGGTGCGTAAATGGTGAACCCGTAAACTGAACCTGAAGACTCAGAATCTCCTTACGAATCATTTCCGACATCTCTTCGTAAGAGAGTGCCTTGCCATCTTTGATCACGCCGACCGCGCGAAGTAGATCGGGAAGAGTCGAAACGTAGACGAGGTCCTTCTCGGGAATAGCGTAGAGTCCGAGCACGATACCGGTGGTTGCGCCAGTCATATTGTCGAACCTGGCAACGCCGAGTTTTACATCGCTCACGGACGTTTCCGTGTAATCGATCTGATCGTCATTTGTTAGCGGCGGATTTTCGATAAACTTTGCGTCCGTCAGCTTGGCGAGTTTCTCGAGCTCAGCGGTGGTCGCGTCGTATTCAGCTTTGTAGCGTTTGATTGCTTCCTGGCCGTCGTTCACGTCGTATTTTTTCTTTAGCTCATTAGTCTGTGCTTCGGCACGTGCTGTTCGCTCCTCCTGTTCCTGCTTGATCAGTTGCGGATTTGCGTGGGCCACTGCGACATAAGGTTTTGTCTCCGCGAACTTGTATTTGGCCAGGTAGTCGCGCCAGAAATTCTTACCACTCGCAAGCAGACGTTCCACTTCTTCAACTTGCGGTTTCATCGTCACTGATTTTCGGAAGTCGCCCTCCTGGTTCAGATATCTCGTTTGCATTAACCAACCATATCCATTACTGCCGTTGCGGAAACCGAAACCCGGTGGGGTGTTTACGAACTTGGAAAGATCGCGGCGATAGGCTGTCAGAGAGTTGCGGAAGCGATCGTTAAATTCTTTTAACTCCGGCGAACCGTCCTTGAATGCGGCAACCCGAGCGAATTCCTCCATGATCTTTTCACGAAAGAGAGCGGCTTTGTCTGCATTGAGATTCGCTGCCGGAACATCTGTCAGCCCGATGAAAACAGGAGCGCCGGGCGAATCATCAACGTAGCTGTACATCCCCTTCGCTCCGGTGTCGAGCTCACGTGTGGTGCCGTCGATAAACTTCTTGTAGAGATTGGTGTTCGCGTCGCCGGCAAAAACGGAGAAAAAGTTATCGAGCAGAACTCTTTCAGTTAAGCTGAGTTTGAGTGTTGCCGGATAGCTGAAAAGTATCGTGGAGGGCTGCTCCGCATTTTGGTTCGGATATTCGATGATGCGGATTGTTCCCGGTTCAGCCGACTTGCGAGCCGGAAGTTTTTCAACGCTCATGTAGTCGCGCTTTGGGCTGGTTGGTTCGGCTTTGGTGAA
>JBKPJP010000205.1:0-6243 GCA_046730735.1 Acidobacteriota bacterium
CACGATCTGATCGACGGTCTGGCGCGTGATCGCGGCCCCACAGATATGACAATGGGGAATTCCCACTGATGAGAACAGCAGCCGCATGTAGTCGTAGATCTCTGTGACGGTTCCGACGGTCGAGCGTGGACTGCGTGAAACAGTCTTTTGTTCGATCGAGATGGCGGGTGAAAGTCCGTCAACTGAATCGACGTCGGGCTTTTCGAGTTGATCGAGAAACTGCCGGGCGTAAGCCGAAAGCGACTCAACGTAGCGTCGTTGTCCTTCGGCGTAAATCGTGTCAAAAGCGAGGGAAGACTTGCCCGAGCCGGAGAGGCCGGTGATTACGGTGAATTGATCGCGCGGGATGTCGACGTTGATGTTTTTGAGGTTGTGCTGGCGGGCGCCTCTTACACTGATGCGATCAATGGCCATAGCGAAAATCAGTCATTCTAACGGACAGATTTTCGCCGGGCAAGCCAGCCGCGAATTAACACGAATTTACGCGGATTTAGAAGTTAAATCTCATCCCGAGTTCCATGCGTCGCGGCGGTTGGGCTGAGGTTGCCTGGCCAAAGAATGGCGAGGTTTCGACTCCGGAAAAGGCGCCGAGATTGGCATGATTCAGGAGGTTGAATGCCTGTGCGTAGAACTCGAGTCGGTACTTCTTCGTGGCTGCACCAGGGAGCGCAGGCGGTGCGGCTCCGTCGCCGCCGCCGATGCGCACCATTCTGATTTGCGGTCCGCCGGTTTGTTGTTGTTCCGGTCCGAAGTCCCTGCCCCAGCTCAGACGCGAGCCGATTTCCCAACGCGATGCGCCGCGTGCGCTGTTGCGCCCGACACCCGCAGGACGATCATTGATCACGGTATCGCCGTTGTTGTCAAAACCGGTCGTGATGTTGTACGGCAGTGCCGACGTAGCTTGAAAGACCGTCGAGATCGCGAGTCCCATCGGCAAACGTTTGCTGATGAAGCCTGAGATCAAATGTCGAAAGTCATTCGCTGCCGGTCCACGATCGGCGTGGAGGTTGAAGTTGTTAGAGGGGAGGCTAAACGGGCTGTCAGCCTCGTTCGTGTTTTTCATCAGCAGGTAGTTGATGTTCCAAAAGAGCCCCTGAACAAACTTCGCCGGACCGATGCCGACCATCAAACGATGACTGGATTGATACGCTGACGACTCGATATTCGTGATGTTGCCCACCGTTGGATCGGCACGGCCAAAGCCGGGAACGGGCGCGTTGAGATTGCGACCGTGCAGCAGGTGAACGCCGCGCTGATACTGATAGTTAGTCGTCAGGCGGAAGAGCTTGAACGGTTGAGTCTCCAGACCGACGGAGCTTTGAATGATGTAGGGAATTTGTAGATCCGGATCTGTCTGAATGCGGCTGGGCGGCGGCAGCGTCTGTATCCCGCCAACGAAAGGATTCGGAAACGCGGGATTCGCGATCACCAGATCTCGTTGACGTTGGCCATCGACGCGCAAGGTTTGCTCGTACGTTTGCGCTGCGAACCAGTCGTAAAAAATTCCGGCGCCGCCACGGATCGTGATCGTGCCATTCTTCTTTGGCGACCAGACAAAACCGAGGCGCGGCGCGATGTTGAACTTACCCGGAACGTGATTCTGAAACTCATGTCGGGCGCCGTAGCTCAGCGTCAGATTCTTGCGCACACGAAAGTCGTCCTGAACGTACCAGCCAAACTGATACTGGCGATACTTCACCGTCGGATCACCGATGCGTTGCGTGTATTGCGTCGGCAGTCCGGCTTCAAACGAAGCGAGATCGGCGAACTGAAAAGTGCCGAAAGGATTGGTGCGATCGTTACTGCGGTAGCCGCCGGTTTCGAGTTGCGCGCCGAAACGAAGTCCGTGCTTCTCGAGTGCGTAATCGACGTTGTCGGCGAGTTCGAAATCGAGTTGCCTGCGTCCGCCACTTCGCTGTGCGCTTCCGTCGTTGAACGAACCCGGCACGAGGATCGTCTGGCCCAAGCTCACCGAGCGCGCTTCGGTCTGAAGCCAGCGAGCTTGCAAGCGCATCTCATTGAAAAACTTCTTGCCGAACACGCCCGAGTCGCCGAGACGTGCGATGTACTCGGTCTGGTCCTGTGAATAACCACGCGCGGGCAGATCGAAGTCGCCGACGCCGAGATTGTCGAGCGCGCTCGCGTTGCGTTGAAACTGGAAACGCGATGTGTGAGTTTTGGTCAGCGCGTGTTCCAGACGCGCGTCCATATTAAGACGCCGCGACGGGCGATACGCGAGATCGGACAGTGTGCCACTCGGGAGCGTGGCAAAGATCGGCCGCGCATCAAAGAACAGCGAGCCGTCGGCGTTGAGAAACAGCGCCGTGTGATTTTTCCAGATTGGACCATCCATTGAGAGACCGAAGCGACGCTGTTGCTCCGGACCACGGAACGGAGCAAACACCTGGCGACCATTCAACGCCTCATCTCGGAAGCCGAAGTTAAACGAGCCATGCCACGCGTTTACACCCGGTTTGGTAGTGATATCGACGAGTCCGAAGCCTGCATCATGGTTCTCGGGCGCATACGGGTTCATGCGAAAACGAATCTCGCGAATCTGCGATTTTGGCGGTAGTTTGCCACCGCGAAATCCGTTGACGCGGATCTGCGCGCCGGGGCCGGCGAGTTGGTTGATGGCGTTCTCAAGCTCGTCTGGGTCGTCAGGAAGTTGCGCGATCTGTTCGGCAGTCAGGACATTGCTGAAGGCTGGCCCATTCGGGTTTGTGTTTCGTACCTGAGCTTCTTCTTCGACGTCGACATCCACTTTGATGACATCAATCTCGAGCGTGACATCTCGTCGCTGTGGGCCAGTCGTCAAATCAATTTCTTCAAGGTCGAAAGCTTTGAAACCCGCGGCCTCGATGTGAACCTGATATCGACCGGCGGCAAGTTTATTGAAGCGTGCTTCGCCGCGTTGATTGGTTGAGCTAAGCGATTGAGGCTTTCCGTTTTTGATCAACTGCACCTGCGCCTTGCTGATCAAAGCGCCGGTCGGATCTTTCACGATCACTTCGAGGCTAGCGTTGTTTTGCGCCAGACAAGGAGCGACCGCCAGCAGGAATACGATAAGCACACTTATCGCCCGAGATTGGAGAGACTCAACTCGCATGCTTAGCTCCTTAGTGCTTTTCGAATAGATCAGCCTTGAACTGCGGATTGACCTGATACTTCGAGATCTCAAACTCTTCCGAGATTTCCGTGTCAGTCAAAAACGTCAGCTTGTGTGGCAGCATGAGGCCGCCGACTTTCTTGTGGTCCGTCAAGCGAATGTAGAAATCGACTTCCTCCGGAATAGGCGGCGCTTCCGCAGACATCTTCTTCTGTGCTTCTTCGCGAGCTTTGGCGATGTCTTCGGGTTTTGCGCGTTCACCGGCCTGGCGTGTCATCGTCATGATGCGCGGCTTTGGTCCACGGTAACTCAGCAACAAAGGCAGGTGATTGCTCTTATCGAAGAAAATGCGTACAGAAAAGTTATCTGGACCAGTGACGTCGATCACGTCGGCCTTAGCGTCCTCGACTTCCGACTCGCCGGCGTACTTGTATTCAACTGCCATCTCCGGCGGCGGCGTCAAGATCATGGCAAGCAGGTAACGCGAGAACTCAGCGTTAAAAATCCTGCGTTGCATCGCTTCCATCTGCTCGGGTGACATCTGCTGCCCGCCTGGTCCAGCCATGCGGAACACCATGCCGCCGCCGCCACTGTTACCGCTCCACGCTTTGTCGCCGTTGAGTGCGCGGGTGTTGATCATAGCGGTGCTGAGACCGCCGGCATTCATGGCGTCTTCGACGAGGTATTTGTTCGGCAGCAGGATGCTGATGTCGCGATCACCGCCCACCTGGCGCTCGCCGAACACGCGTTGATATTGTCCATGGATCTGAAGTCCCTGGACTTTTTGTAACTGTTCTTCGCCGCCGATTGCCTGGCGCGCTTGTTTAAGAATTTCCTGTGCGCGTGCGTCGTCGGCGAAGGCCGCGGGCGCGCAAAATAGAACGAGGGCAAGAAGGGAAAGAAGTTTGCTCATGCTCGTATTCACATGAGCCTCGCAGAAAGTTCCACAAAGAGCGGATTGACAGCGGTTTCACACAAAGGCACAAAGGAAGACACGAAGGCACAACCAAACACTTTGTGCCTTCGTCACTCCTTTGTGCCTTTGTGTGAAACTGCATTGACACGCTTCGAAATCTCGGTAGAGTAATGACGTGAACCTGCCTAACGCCCTGACACTCCTACGCATTTTTATCGTGCCGTTGCTGGTTGTCGTGCTGCTGACTCCGTTTTCGGAAAACTGGTTCGGAGTGCCAAGACACTTGCTCGGCGTGGTGATGTTTCTCGGAGCGGCGCTCACTGACTATCTCGACGGTCAAATCGCGCGTCGCCGCGGGCAGGTAACTCGTCTCGGTCAACTACTCGATCCGATCGCCGACAAACTACTCATCTCAGCGGCGCTAATCTCGCTCGTCGAGAATCAACTCGCGCCCGCGTGGGCAGTAGTGATCATAATCGCCCGTGAGTTTGCGGTTACAGGATTGCGCTCGATTGCGGCTGTTGAAGGCGTGGTGATATCAGCGTCGAAGATGGGCAAGTTCAAGATGCTGGCCCAGGTTGTGACTGTGGCGTTGCTGATCGCCTCGAGCGTGGCTGGTAAACCGCCGGTAGCGAATTTTGGCAGACCATTCCCGGCAATCGAGTTCTGGTCCGTGCCGGAACTGCGAACTGCATGGCAGCACCTGATTGCGGATGGTCCAACTACCGGCAACGACTGGCAAGTGTTGCTCTACACTGCGGGCAGGGCGTTGCTCTGGCTGGTTGTGATCTCAGCCTGTACTTCGATGTACGGTTACTTCAGTTCTTTTTACCGCGAATTCACACGGATGAACGCAGATCAGAAAATCTTCACTGAATCTCGACCCAGTCGCCAGTATGAACCTCGCCAACCACGCGCGTGATGATCGCGGTTGCGGTTCGTGCCTCGACGTTGATCACAACCATCTCACCGACGATCTTGCGCGGCATCAGTGGTCGATGATCTTTAACTTCCTTCGAAGTGATCGGGCGATGCCGGTAGCGACCTTCTGAGTTAACAAATGCCGTGGAGTCTTTGGCGCGCGACGCCTGACTGGAAAAACCGCCGCCGCGAAAACGATCGCTCTGAAAACCGGTAGCGCGATTGCGCGCACCCTCTTCATTATCGACGCGTGTGACGTTGCCGGTGCCGAGCGGACGGTAAATCGTAAGGTAGTCGCCGCGGTTAATCTTGTCCTCACCACCGAGATCGATATAGACGACGTCGTTGCGCGTAACCATCTCGCGATTATCTTTCGCCATCATCAAACGTCCAGTCTGCTTTCCTGAAGGCTCGGCAAACTGATCGAGATTGCCATCGGCATGCAGGAGCGGAGACTCGCGTTCAGGAACCGGAGCCAGGAGGTCGCCGAGCAGCGCTGGGTCGCAGGTGAAGGTGATGCGTGCCGCAGACGTATTTTCGTTAACTTTGAACACCCGCAGTTGGCCGACTTCCTGAACATATATGCCCAAAAAGCCTCGTTTTTGCTTGTGAACACCTTTGACGGTGCTACGCGGGCGAATGATTTGGAAGTTCTGGCCTTCTTTAATGCCTTGTTGTGAGCCGGCGTTCAGATAGACGACATCGCCGTCGGAATAGGTGTGCTGCTCCTGTTCTTCGAGGGCGCCGACGATTTCGGGCATATGCGTTAGTTTTTGAAAACGGATGTAACCGGCGCAATAGAGGGTTGAGTCGCCGGCAACGCGTGGCGCCGCGATGGCGGTGGGCGCGATAACTTGCGGCGTTGGGGCGGGCGACTGGGCGTTAGCCGTAAATGCGAGTGCCAGCAGCGCAAACAGCGATGCGTTCAAATATCCAAACCGTGCCATTTCAAGTCTCCTTTGGTTGTCCTTAAGAAAGAGATGGGGCAAAGTGACAAGCGTGAGGGTTTAACCATCCTACTTTGCTGCATCAATTCGGGTCAATCAGTTTTTTATCCACAGATTACACAGAATTCTGTTTGGGATAACTGATGCAATCTTTTCAGCAAGTAATCTGTGTAATCTGTGGATAGCTGGCGACTTGCGTTTTTGAAACCCGCTTGGTAGTATCCGCATTTTGTCGGAATACGCTATTTACCATCTATAGCGGGCCGGCGTAGCTCAGTTGGTAGAGCATCTGATTTGTAATCAGAGGGTCGGGGGTTCAAGTCCCTTCGCCGGCTCCACGGCAAAACTAA
>JBKPJP010000206.1:0-10988 GCA_046730735.1 Acidobacteriota bacterium
GGTACACACCAGCTTCGCGTTTGCCGAGCGGCACCATGCGCCGATCGAATGTGTCTTCGAGTGGCGGCAAAGACTCGCGCCAGCTTGTTACCAGTTGGTTTGGATTTAGTAACGGCACGCGCGCGTAGTCGGCGACGTTGAGCGGAACGCGTCTCGTAGTCTCAGGAGCGCGAAACTTTTGATTGAACGTGTAGCGCGTATCCTGTTTCAACTGCTCGCGGAAATAGTTTCTGATGCCTAGATAGGCCCAGAGCTTCGCGGCGCGAATGCGTTCAAGCAGTGATCGTCGGCTCGAGAGCTTCGCCGCGATCTGCTCCTGTTCGTTTTCGCCGACCTGGTGCGGATCGCTGAGTTGAGTAAAGAATCGCTCCGGGTCGTTGATGCGATACACGCGAAAGTCGATACTCTCGAGCAGTCGATGGTCCAGCCAGAGACGCGGATTTTCATTTGTGCCGAACGTTCGGGTTGTTGAAAGCGAGAAGAACGGCCTGGTCGTGAGTGTTGTTTCAGTGGTGACGTAGAAGCGTGGCTGTTCTTCCGCTGCGGAGGTTTTTTGTACTCGCGACCTCGCGATTGAAACCGCGACAGTGACGATTAAGACGTAGATCAGAACTGACGACAGGCGACGGGCTGTGAGCTTGAGGCGAGACACGTTCACTCCTCCGGCGTGGCTTGCTGGTTAAGAATCTTCAGACGATAGAAACCGAGAAAATTCGGATTCGTCATGATCGGTCGCCAGCGTTTGTCCGGATGCTCGTCCAACACCGCAAGGCGTACTTTTTTGACAGTGCCGGCGTCGTGGGCCGAAGCGCCGGTGTGATATACGACCCAATCGCCTGTGCCTTCGCTCGCAATGCGCGGTTCACCGAGAAAGATCATCACGTGGAACGGGTACTTCTGAACCCACGGTTGATGAAAGAACAGCAGATCGCCGGGCCTGGCCTGTTTGCGATCGCGGCCGGCGAATTCGGCGTTGTACATCTTGAGGGTTTGTGCGTCGGCGAAGTCTGAGAACTTGCCGGGAGCGGTGAGAAACAGTTTTCCCGAAAGCGATGCGGCGATGTTTGGTGACAGATCGGGCGCGACGGGATCGTAGTTTTCGCCCATCTTCTGAAACCACAGGCGATCGTGCGGGCGCAGTGCTTCGCGCCATGCGAAACGAACGAGACCGGCACAATCTCGCTGTTCCGGGTTCCATTGATCGCTGAGGTTGTAGAACTGCATTTCCGCCACCCACGTAAACCAGCGGCGAAAGTTTTCACGTTCGTTAAAGGTTCGTAACTCTACGTTGTCGGGTAGTCCATCATGGTCCAGGTCGACGTTTGGACCGGGTTCAGCTCGTTTTGAAACTGGTTCGGGATTCGTACGCAGGAGTGATGGACCACTCGAACGTGATATCGAAACGTAAGCGAGCACCAGAACCACCGCTGGGATAAAGAGGGCCAACGCGCGCGTCGGATTTTTGGTGAGCCTAAACATGCGGGCATTATTCAGCGCCGCAAGCTTTGTGAGTAGGCGATTGCTAACAGCGGTTGGTCAGGTTAGCCCTGTGGCGTTAGATGTGGGCAACCACAGTCAATGCGGAAGATATTTCACGCAAAGACGCCAAGGCACAAAGCAAGCCCGGAAAGAAGCAGCAGGTCTTCTCTTTGCGTCTTTGCGTCTTTGCACGAGAAATACTTTCGGCATAAAAATGTAATGTAGCTTGGGCCAATGATCTGTAGAAAAGAGTATTGCAAATTCCAGCGCTCGCGGGTAGATTGATTCGGTTGCTTATCAGGTAGCGATGCTCTCCCGACTCGGGGTGTATCCCTGCCTTCACCTTTGCGGGGGAGGAATAAAAAGTGCCGACCGGAACTTGCCCGGAATGCGATGCTGATGTCCACGTTGATTTGGACACGGACAAGGGCGAAATAGTGTCTTGTGAAGAATGTGGGACTGACCTGGAAGTTGTTGGACTCGATCCCGTCGAGTTGGACATCGTGGAAGAGGAGAGTTTGGACGAAGACGAGGACGAGGACGAATACTGAGATTTTCGATTGCCAATTGATATGAGCTGGCAATTGGCAATTGGCAATCGGAAATAGCTTACCTGCTCGCTGCTCGATACTCAGAGCGGCTTTGCCTCAGAGTTAAGCCACGTGGCCCCTCAACCCTGATCGTGTGTAATTTTCCATCTCGTCTCTTCTCCTCGGGCGGATAAAACGCCAGGACGTACGCGGAGCTGACTTCTTCCGCCAAAGCACGAAAGAGCGGAGCATAGTCTTTTTCGTTGGCGTAGACATTGCGACCGCCAGTCGATTCCGCGAGCCCACTCACGTCGAGTGGAGTCGGCAAAGGAGTTTGCTCCGACGACGCGATCACGCGCGTGTACGACGGCAGTGTGACGACGAAGACGCTGACATCGGCGGCGTTCGCACGCTCAATCACTGTTTTAGGCGCGACCGTATCGCCGACCGGAAAACCATCCGTGACCACCAGCACCGCGCGCTTCATCAAACGCTTCTCACGCGTGCGTGGCGCGCTTCGCACGAGCATCCTGATGGCATCGTCAACTGCGTCGTAAGTGTGAGTCGATAGACCATTTGGCGAGTCTCTCGAAATGCGTTCCAGTGATTCGTCCAGTTTCTCGGGATCGGAAGTAAACTTCTGGATCGTTTTCACTCGCATGCCGAAAGTCATCACCGAGTAAACAACCGGATGCTCGGCCAGATGATTCGAAAACGACTGTAACGCGGCTCGCAATCGAACGATCTCTTCGGCAGTCATACTGCCCGATACGTCGAGGGCAAAGACGATTGCGAGCGGTCGTGCTTCACCCTGCCGCTTTTCGATTTGAAAGAACGAGATGGGTTGTTCGACGTTGTCGGAATAGACCTTGAAGTCTTCCTGGTGCAGGTTACGAACTGTACGGCCCGCGGCGTCGATTGCCGTTACATCTACTGACACGAGATCGGTGTCGAAACGCAGCACATCTTCCGGTTCTTGTTCTTTGGGAAAAACCTTGCGCGGCCGTTGTTTGTTTTCGGTGTTCTGATCCTGCGGCACACAGGGAATCGCAACTGCAATCAGCAGCAGGAGAGGAAGGAAAACTTGCGCTATAAAAGCCGCTGATAATTTAGGCATTTACTGTTTCCTGTGGCGCCGCTCAGGATTATACGGGCGCGACCTGCGGAAGCAAACGGTGATATGATCCTGAGCGTCTAAAGCCGGTATTTGCGCAACTAATACGCGAAGGAGTGACTATGAGATTCATTAAAATTCTGCCGGTGCTGGTGATCATGCTCTTTGCTGCCGGGGTCTCGAGCGCCCAGAAACAGGATAAGACGCTGGGGGCCATCAAAGGCAAAGTGCGCGTGGAAACGGGCACGCCCGGCGGTGTCACAGTGGTGGTGCGACGCGGAGAAACGGAAGTCACACGTTCCACGACCGACAAGAGTGGAGAGTTTCTCGTGTCGCGGTTAACGCCTGGAACCTATGGCCTGACGTTTCGCAAACCCGGATTGAGTATCGGTTCGATTGAGGATGTTGAGGTCAAAGCGGGCAAGACCCGCTCGCTTGGAGATCGTTTGATATTGACGATAGACGAGGGCTCCATCGCGTTCCTGAGCGGCAGTGTGTTCAATGCGGACGGGCGAAGCGTGCCGAATGCCAAAGTTGAGTTGGCGAGAATACAGGAAGACGGAACGACGAAGAAGATCGACGGGCGCATTACCACCGAAACCGGTTCGTTCAAGTTTCGACTCGGGCCGGAAGCGGCGAAGTATCGCGTGAGTGTGAAGACGAATGGTGAGCCGGTGACGAAGGATGTCGAGGTCGACGGCGCTGCTGTTTATCGCGTGGCGCTGTCGTTGCCGCCTAAGTCGTAAATAAGTTTCACGCAAAGGCGCAAAGTTAAGAAGAGGCGCAATATTCTTTGTGACTTTGCGTGGGAACTTTGCGCCTTTGCGTGAAATATTTCTGAGTTATGGAAGAGCGTGAGGAGTTTTTAACCGCGAAACAGCTGGCAGCGATCTTGCAGGTCAGTGAATCGACTGTGCGACGCCTGGCTGCAAGGCGTCGCATTCCTTCCGTCAGATTAACGCCACGAATTATCCGTTTCCATCTTGACGCTGTGCGCGAGTCTCTCGAAGTTCCTCGCCATCGCATTCGTCACGGCGAATATACTGAACGAGTCGACGACGCTCAGTTGAGCTTCGACGATCTGCTCTCACTTACTCCGTCGTGACGGTGCGTTGAATTCAACCCACGTTTCGTTCTGTTTGACGTAGATTCGTGGTGACCGGATCTTGAAGCCTTTGCTGAATCCCGGATTGTCAGTCAGAAACTTTTTCACACTTGACTGATCGCCCGTGGCCACGCGCCACTTGCCATCCTCACGCAGCAGGTACTGCTGCACGACAATCTTTCCTTCCGCCTGAACCGGAGTGACGACGCGTCCGTAAAGCACTGTATCGACCACGGCGAGATCGCCCATCACCTTCACGGCGCCGATGTCCATGCGATCGAGTTGATAAAAGTCCTGGGCGCGTTGCAGCGCGCTCACAAAACGATCGCGCGACATGCGTTTACGCGAAGCGCCGGGTAGAAAATCGTAAAGAGCGTCGTAGTTGCGCGACTTCAGTTGCTCGAAAACATTTTGAACGGTGGAACGAACGTCGGATTGGTCCGACGCTTTTACAGCGGTGCTGATGGAAATAAATGCAGCGGCTAAAACCAGGATGTTACGAACGTACTTCTTCATCTGACTCCTCATCATCTTGCAACTGTTCCTCTTCACTTGCGAGCGTCGCGCGCACCTGTTGCCGGTAACTCAGAAACCAGCACACCGCGCCGGCGGCCGCAGCGACAAATGCCTTGTCATAGTTTTCCTGCAACGCGAGGAAAACGGCAACTACGGCGCCGGCCGCGGCCATGATCATCCAGAACATCTTCACTTGATGGTCACCGGGACCGTTAAGTCCATCGTTCCCGGGGCGTAACAGACCGCTTCGTCACATGCCTGGACGCTTAGTTTGGCGGAAAGGTTGTGCGTTCCTGATTTCGTAGACTTATCTGCTTTGAGTGTCGCTTTCAGAGTGGCTTCACCCTCGTAAACCGCCAGCGGTTTCTCGGAGAAGGCAAACTTCCTGGTCAGCGGGTTGGGGTAGCTCATGAATTGAACTGAGATACCCTCGGCAGGCGTGATTTCGAGTTGCGTGGCTTTGAGATAAGAGAAGCTCGGCGGATTTGCGTTTACGTGATACCCATTTTTGATCTCGAGTTTGACTATAGCCTCACCAGCTTTGCCTGCGCCGAGAGTGACCTCCTGCGGACTTGCCTTCACAACGTCAACCGATCTGATCGGCGACGGCTCCGCCGCGTTTGCGTTTGTCGCCACGGAATTCCCCGCCGGCGCCTTCGCACACCCCGCCATCAGGCAAACTAAAACCAGTATTCGTATTTTGAGCAATCGTTTGGCTGTAATCATAAACAAGAATCTAGCACTAAAATACGCCGAAGGCGTTCGCTAATTTCAGCCCAGTGGTTGGAGCGCAGCGACAACCCTGGGAAACCGACAACAACAATCGTTTGAACCCTGTAAGGGTTATTCCCGCACATGCCTAACCCTGTCAGGGTTTGTTTATCTACTCAAATAACTAACCCATGGTTGTAGCTGCGCTCAACCATGGGGACCGACAACAAATGGTTTGAACCCTGTAAGGGTTATTCCCGCACATGCCTAACCCTGTCAGGGTTTGTTTATCTACTCAAATAACTAACCCATGGTTGTAGCTGCGCTCCAACCATGGGCTGAAATTAGCCAACGCCTTCGGCGTACTCTTATCCGCTTCGCGGTTTACTCTTCCTCCTCGTCTTCCTTGCCATCCGGTTTCTTGATCCCAAACTTCTCCAGACGATATTGAAGCGTGCGGAATGTTAAGCCGAGGAGCTTGGCGGCCTTGGTGATGTTGTAGTCAGTTTGCTCCATCGCCTGCGTGATGAGGTTGCGCTCGACCTCTTCGAAATTGATCCCTTCAGCCGGGAGCTTGAAGGCGCCCTCCGCTGCTGGTCCAACTTCCTGACGTACCTCCGTGGGCAGATCTTCCGCCGTGATCAGATCACCTTCACTCAACAAGATCGCGCGCTCGATCGCAGACTCCAACTGCCGCACATTCCCAGGCCAACTGTAATCGTTCATCAACTTCTTCGTTTCCGGAGTCAGACCACGCACCAGACGGGACGTGTTCTTCGTGTGCTTCTTGAGGAAATAGTCAATCAAGACCGGAATGTCTTCACGTCGTTCGCGCAGTGGCGGCACGTCGATCGAGAGCACGTTGATGCGGTAATAAAGATCGTCACGGAAACGACCATCGGAAACCATCGCGCGCAGGTCGCGGTTAGTCGCAGCGATCACGCGAACGTCAACGTTCATTTCGTGCGTGCCACCAACGCGACGAATTTTTCGTTCCTGTAACGCGCGTAACAGCTTCGCCTGAATACCGACGTCAAGCTCCGCGATCTCGTCAAGAAACAACGTGCCGCGATCCGCAATCTCAAACAGCCCTTTCTTTTCCGCGTGCGCGCCGGTAAACGAACCTTTTTCGTGCCCAAACAACTCCGACTCGAGCAGGTTCTCGTTAATCGCAGCGCAGTTGACCGCCTGAAACATCTCCGTCGATCGCGGCGACTGATTGTGAACCGCGCGCGCAATCAACTCCTTGCCGGTGCCCGACTCGCCGCGCACGAGCACCGTCGAATTCGATCGCGCCACTTTCAAGATCATCTTCTTGACACTCTCCATCTTCGGGGACGCAGAGATGATCTCGGTGTCGATCGCGTCAAGACGATCGAGCGCGCGGTTGATCGTTTCCAGTAGCGCCGCTTTGTCATAAGGCTTTTCGAGGTAATCGAACGCGCCGCGCCGGAGTGCTTCCTTGGCCGACTCGATCGAGCCGTGAGCAGTGAGCAGTATAACGATGATCGACGAGTCGTAGGCGAGCAGGTGTTGCAGCAACTCGATGCCGTCCATGCCGGTCATCTTTAGATCGGTCAGAGCGAGATCGAACCTGCGATCCTTCGCAAACTTGAGTGCGGCTTCGCCCGAAGCTGCGGTGGTGACGTCGTAACCTTCTTCCGCGAGGATTAGTTCGAGAATTTCTCTTTGTGCTTTCTCGTCGTCAACTACCAGAATGTTCTTTCGTGGCATGTGTGTTCTCTTTAGCCGGTAGAATTATCGTGAATGTTGTACCGCTACCTTCTTTTGATGCGACGCTAATGGTGCCGCCGTGATCGTCGATCGCCTTCTTCACAATCGCGAGACCCAGGCCCGTGCCGGTTTCCTTGGTCGAAAAATAAGGCTCGAAGATTTTTGAGATGTCATCCGCCGCGATCCCGTCTCCGCTGTCGCTGATCTCAACCTTAACAGAGTTGGCCCTAGTGTTCGAAAGGGTGATCGAAATACTGCCGCCTACGCCGTTGATCGCTTCGACTGCATTGATGACGAGATTAGTGAACACGGAACGCAACGCTTCACGATCTGCTACGACTGGCGCCAGTGGTCCATTCTGAACGATCTTCGTCTCGATCCCGCATTCTTCAGCTCTTGCTTCAACCAGTCGCAGTGCATCTTCGGCTTCCATGCGAAGGTCTACGTCCTGTAGCTCGAGTTTTGATGGGCGCGAGTATTTGAGGAAGTCAGTGATGTGACGGTTGATGCGCGCGACTTCAGTCTTCAATTGATCGGTGAGCCGGATAAAAGTCGTCCGCTTATTTGTATCGCTCGGAGCAAACGACGAACGCAGATGATCCAAGGTCAGGTTGATGTAATTCAGCGGATTACGGATCTCGTGCGCGATGGCCGCGGCGAGTCGTCCGACGACCGCGCCTTTCTCGGCCTGGTGAAGCTGCATTTCGAGCTCACGCGCACGACCGAGTTTCGCTGTCATCTCGTTGAACGCGGCGGCCAGCGTTCCCATTTCATCAGCCCGGTCAGCCGGCACCTGTACGTCGAAGTTGCCACCGGCAACCTTTCGCGCTGCAGTTGAGAGTTCTTTAATCGGACGAGTGAAGTGCCAAACGAAGATACCTGTGATCAATGTGGTCACAAACAAAACCGCGAGCGTATAGAGCGCCGAGCGTGAGGATTGTCGCTCCAAAACATTTGTCAGGGTGTGAGCCGAGTCGAGCACGACGATGATGAACCGTCGTCCCTTGTCCGTCTGCACGGGAAAATAGAAAGCGCCTGCTTCACTGAAATCGACGTTGGTTGAAGGCGGAATCCATGACGGGAGTTGTTCGTGCTCGTTTGTAAACTGCACCGCACTTCTGAGTGGCAGAAGCTGAATGTCCCTGAACTGAACGTAACCCGTGGTTTTGTCTTCACGTTCACGCGGATTGAACTCCGGAATGATGCTGTCGCGAACATTTCCGTCATCATCGACGACGAGGATGTTCTTGACGCGAGAGTTTTTATCTTTCAACAGCGGTTCCTGAAGTCGTCCGATTAAGTCGTCCAGGTACTGATCGCTTTGCAGGCTTTCCATGCCGAGGGCGATGCCGGTCATGATCGCCTGTTCCTGTTCGACAATCATGCGGGCGTTGGCGCGGACTGTGCGGAGATTGAAGTAATACTGGATACCGAGTGTAAGACCGAGCATCAGCGCCAGCAGTAATAAGAGGCGAGCCCGGAAACTTTGTATCTGGGTTACGAGCTTCATGCGAAAACTAAGAGGAGTGTTTCGGCATCTGATGTTGCGTCCTGGTAAACCCGCCGCATTGCGTGTTTATCCTTATTTTAACGTCTGGCAAAAAGCCACAGCTTCGGGTCGCCGAATTGGAACTGGCTTCCTGAGTAGGCACGTACTGTTCCAGTGAAATATGTATAATCGATTACTTTTTGATTGCCTCCAACTGTCCGCTGATGTTATATTTGCGGCGGTCTCAAATCAATGTCCCCAGAGACCACCCGTTAGGGAAACTCTTCCCGCCCCTCAAGTTGCAGCAGAAGGTTTGATCGAAGACACGAAAAGAGGCGTTTTTTGAAAAGCTGGGTGTTGCAAGCAGGTGTTTAAGTTTCAGGAACGCAAGTGAGAGGTTCGTTCCTGCTCACCGTCAGGTGAGTCAATCCTAAAAAGAGAGGTATCAGGCCTGATGACTCTGAATTTCTATTCCCCTAAGTCACACCGGCTCGTCTTTATTTCATTTGTACTCATTTCTCTGGTTTTTTCCGGTACAGCATTCGGGAAGAAGAAACAATCCTCGGGCCGGAGCGCCCGCACTCAAAAAAGCAGAAAAGCCTCGGCTCGGGCGACCCGCTCGTCCCGCCGTGGAGGACGACAGGTTGCTCGAGTTTCTCGCGGTCGTCGTGGTAATGCACGAGTTTCAGCACGCGAAGTTCGTCGTTCGCGAGCAGAGATAGCACGCGAGCAGGCTTCAGCATTAAAAGCGCGCGAGCGAAGGTTGGGCCGGCCGCTTACCAGGCGTGAACGTGCCGCGGAGATGCGTCGTGTTGCCGGCCGGAATCGACGTGCGTTGCTCGAGGCTCGTCGTCGTGCCGAAGCTGCACGTCGGGCTGCAATCGCGCGACAAATGGCAATCGACAAAGCGATGCGCGATGAAGTTCAGGCGTTTATCGCGAAGGACGATCTGAGTGGTGAAGATCCTGAAGTGCGGCGAGTTGCGGTTAATGCGTTGGGCCATCATGCGGGTACTGTGGTCGTCATGGATCCGATGACGGGCCGTGTTTATTCCGTGGTCAACCAGGAATGGGCACTGCGCCGCGGATTCAAACCATGCTCGACAATCAAGCTTGTCACGGGTGTGGCCGGACTTTCCGAGAACGCGATTCCGCAAGTCGATACAGTCGGCGATGGTTATCGAATCGATTTGACCTCAGCATTGGCCCACTCGGACAATCCTTTCTTCCAAACTGTTGGCACCCGCATCGGCTCTGAGAAGATGGTCAACTATGCGCGCGAGCTTGGCCTCGGCGAGAAGACCGGAATCAACGTCCCGTTTGAGTTTGCCGGCAAATTACCCGAGATTAAGGTTGGTGTAACTGAAAGACGAATGTTCTCGCACGCTGACGGTTTCCAGGTGACACCGCTGCAACTGGGCACGCTCGTATCGGCAATGGCGAATGGCGGCAAGTTGCTCGTGCCGCAGATTCCGCACAGTGCGAAAGAATTGAACAAGATGAACGTGAAGGTGCGACGCCAGTTGCCCATCACGACCGATGTTTGGCAGCGAATGGTTCCCGGAATGGTCGGCGCCGTCAATTACGGCTCGGGCCGCAAAGCTTATGACCCCAGTCAGACAGTAGCCGGTAAGACTGGTACCTGTATCGGCGACGGCGGCTGGGTCGGTTTGTTCACCTCGTATGCTCCTTTAGCTAATCCGCGACTTGCTGTAGTGGTAATCACGCAGGGAACTGACGCTCGTCGTCATCTTCCCGCGGCAGTCGCCGGTGAGATTTATCGTCAACTCAATCATCGCTTCGGAACGGCGATCAACCTCCGGGTTGCATCGACGCTCGACGATGAAGAGAAAGAAGTGGCCGACCAGGAAGCCGCTGCTGCAGAGGCAGAGGCCAATGGCGAACCCACCGAAACCAATAATGCAGAAACAACTAAGTCAGCCACGGCAACGGCGCCTCCCGTAAATTCAACGCCTGTTGCTCCCGCGGCTGCTAAAACGAGTACATCGGAACCTACCAGTAAGGTGAAGCGTGTGCTCATGCCGCTTGAAAAGAAATCGGTTGAGGCTCCGAAGAGCTCAACCACATCATCTCAGACTCCCGCGACAACTGCGCCAGCCGAACAACAGAGACCGCGGCGCATAACCCCCAACTAAGCCCTTATTATCCCCTTGATCATCTGCGCCGGAGTTTTCTAACTCCGGCGCATTTTTTTATTAACGGAACAAATTCGCCGAAGGCGTTGTCTAATTGAGTTCCCTCATGGGCTGAATAGCGAACGGCTTTTGGAGTAATTAAAGCAGTACCAATA
>JBKPJP010000207.1:0-3016 GCA_046730735.1 Acidobacteriota bacterium
CCGGTAAAACGGTTTCTTCCGCCAGTGTAGGGGTTAACCCGGAGGGGTACGGCTTTAAACATTTAAAGATGGGGCTCGTTACCGAGCCAGTCGGGACCTGAAGCTGCTCAACCACAGCCAGGTAGCGCACATATTAACGCAGGACCGGACCAGAGTGGTAGTTTTTTGTGAAGGATTTGACACAGAAAAGAATATCCACAGATTACACGGAATTAATCCGTGCAATCTGTGGATGGAACGGTCTTACTTCTTTACTTACGGAACGATGTGAATTGTTCCTACAGTCGGGCCGGCCGGCATGTCGGCATCGGCACTTTCCATCGTGACTACCAGACCAAAGTCCGGCAACGCGACTTCCGACTTAATTTCAGCTTCATTACGTCCCGGCGCATTCACTATCTGGCCGAGTTTCGTGAATTTATTATCTGCTGTAACTGCCCACAGGATGAACTTCTGGCCCGCAGGCGCTTCCTTCAATTCGTGGAAACGCATCTTCACCTCGGTCGGTCCGTCCTTCCGCGGCGTGATGAACACGTTTGCACGAGCACCGCTCAAGGCGCCGGTAAAGTCAATCTTGATCTTGGTGTCGTCGCCGGTCTTGTAAGACGGGATATTCAGCAACGGCGCGGAGTAAGTGGTCTTTGTCTCCGTCATTGGGACCACAATCGTGGTGTTGCCGTTCGGAGAAGTGACTACTGCGCCCGGCGTTGTAGTTACTGTGGTCTTCGCGGTCGCTGCTCCTGGCGCAGCTACTGCGGAAACTGTCTCGCCCGCTGGACTGGTGAACGGTATAACCGTGAAGCCTTCCGGCACTGCACTCCGGAACAGAACCTTCGTATTCGCGTCATAAGCGGCCAACGCGGGTTCCGGCGAAGCAACCAGCATGAACCTCGATAGCGGCGTGGTCGTGGCCAGGGTTCCGGCTCCATTTGAAATGGCAACTGGACCAAGCGCGGTAACTACGCCTTTATCATCAACTGCATAAAGCGTCATTGCACTGACATCCGCGGGAACGTCGGTCAGATTCAGTTTAATTCTGGTGCCATCGTCGTCGCGGAGAATGGTGGCCACTCCTTTGGCTCCGGTAACGTTGATTGGCTGCAGGTTAACTGTCACTTCTTTCTTCACGGGATATTCAATGATCGTGTATGTGCCATCGGGGTTTTGCACCGCCGTTTTTTGAGTGGCGGTTGTGGTTGTGGTTTGTGCGAGAGCGACAGCGGCGAGTGCGAGAGTCAGCGTCGCAGCCCCCAGAACGCTCAATAGGTGCTTGCTCATCAGTTGTACCTCCCTTGTGTTTAATTAATCGCGATTAATTGTCTACGCGGGGGAACCAATGTCGGGGAGACGCTCCGTGGCGTACTTACCCGAGAAATTGGCAAGATTTATGCCATTTTCGTACGTAGTAAAGAGGTAATAAATAGGTCTGTTTAGAGGTGTTCGCCGAAGGGGAACGATACACGACTGTACTCAATAGGTCCTATGCGGCATATAGGACCTATTTGTCACAATTTAGTAGGCTTTTAGCTCTGCGATAGCTTTTGCGACATCCGACGCCTGCGGCAGGATCGCATCCTCAACCTGCGGTGCATAGGCGACGAACGTATCGAGCGCGCAGACGCGCTTCACAGGCGCATCGAGATATTCGAAGAGCTCGTCACTGATGCGCGCTACGATCTCGGATGCGTAGCCAAACGAAAGTGAATCTTCGTGTGCGACAATCACGCGATTCGTCTTCTTCACTGTCTCAGCGATCGCGTCCCAGTCAAAAGGAACCAGACTTCGCAGATCGATGATCTCAACACTGATACCTTCCTGCTCCATCTGCTTTGCCGCCACGAGCGATCGTTGCACGAGCGCACCGTAAGTGATGATCGATAGATCCTTACCTTCGCGAACTTTCTTCGCTTTGCCGAATGGGATCATGAAGTCGTCAGTTGGATACTGCGACTTGTTGTAAGCCTGACGATAGAGATGCTTGTGTTCGAGAAACAGCACTGGATCGTCACAGCGAATCGCGGTGCGAAGCAGGCCGTTCGCATCGAGCGCGTTTGATGGATAGACCACGCGCAGTCCGGGTATCTGCGTAAACGTCGAGACGCCCGATTGCGAGTGATAAACGGCGCCGCCTTTCAGATAACCACCTACGGGCACGCGCATCACAAGTGGTGATTTCCATTCGTTTCCGGAGCGCCAACGCATTACTGCGAGCTCGTTGCGAATCTGGTGCATGGCGGGCCAGATGTAATCGAAGAACTGAATCTCGACCACAGGCTTGAGTCCGCGTGTAGCCATGCCGATCGCGCGACCGACGATGTTTGCTTCCGCGAGTGGTGAATTGAATACGCGTGCACTGCCAAACTTGCGCTGGAGATTTGCAGTGACTTTGAAAACGCCGCCTTTGCCTTTGACTGACTGCAAATACTGTTCGCGCGAACAATCTGCCACGTCTTCGCCGAAAACAACGATGCGCGGATCGCGCGCCATTTCTGTTTCGAGACAACGATTGATCAGATCGACCATCGTTCCCGCATTGCCGGAAAGCTGCAGGCGATCTTCCGTGTCAAACTCTTTACTCGTCGGATCGACGTCGGGTGAGAAGACGTATTTCGTCGCTGATTCTTTCGGCGGCTGAGCACTCGCGAGCGCGATGTCGGCTGCTTCGTTAACTTCGCGATCGACTTCGTCTTTAATCTTTTGCAAACCGTCCTGGTCGATCACACCTTCATCGATCAACAGGGCGCCGAAACGCTTCACCGGATCGCGCTCGGCTTCTCCGGCGCGCTCTTCATCGGGTCGATAAAGCTTTTCGTCGTCGGAAAGCGAATGTGAATAAGGCCGGATAACTTTCGCGTGGACGAACGCAGGACCTTCTCGACGGCGGCAGTAATCAACTGCACGACGCATGGTTTCCAGCGACTCGATCGGATCGGTCCCGTCGCATCGCTGCAGGTAAAGTGACGGAAAATTCTCTATAAGCCGGGAAACGTCGCCGCCGGCAGTTTGCACTTCAACC
>JBKPJP010000208.1:0-7512 GCA_046730735.1 Acidobacteriota bacterium
ACGGCCGTTGGAGTACACCATTTACAGCAAACAAGAACAGCAACAAGGAAAGGTAATCGAGTCGAAGTTGCTGCAGCCGGCGGCCGCGCGTGCGGCCGCCAGGCCGAAGCAAGAACGTGGTCCGGTACCGTCGACTCCCAGGCGCGGTTTACACTTCAGCAAGAACTCAATGCAAGCCAAACAGCGCCGTGGTGAACTCTGTATCTTGCCTAAGTAGGAAGGTGACATTTCTACTTTGCGCATTTGGGTGACATTTCAACTTGGGGTTTACAGGACCGCAGAGGTCCTTGACTTGTCTCCTATTGAGGCGTAGTCTGCGCTCATCGTGGAGTGGGAGAATCTCGTAATCCCCCAAAAACCAAAACAAGTTACCTGACACTTGTAGTCACTTTCAGACTTGTCTCAGAACCGTTTCTAGCTGGCTCTCCGCCTGTCTGGAATTAACCCTTACCCTTTAAAGGAGACCCTATGTCGAAAACCCGTTCCTTACTTGTCCTCGTTACATTGTGTGTCGCAGCAGGTATCGCCTGGTTGACTTCAGCCCCCGGTAGTAAAGCGATCCCGCCCAATGGCCCAAACCTTTCGGTGCGTGAAGACGTGCTCGGTTCGCAATGGGTAGTCCGCGACGAAAAAATCTCGGCGACTGCCTGTAGCGCGATTGAAGGCGAAGTTACACCCGGTCTGCGAAGACTCGTGCGCTTCACTGTCATGACGCCAAACACCGGAAACCAGGACATCTTCGTCGGCGATCCGAACGACCACGTTGCCGCGAACGATGGACTCTTTGAGTTCGCTTCCTGCCATCACCATTATCATTTCAGACACTATGCACTCTATGAACTCGTCGATCCGCGCACGGGTCAGGTTTGGCGTGCGGCAAAGCGCGGGTTCTGCATGCTCGATACAGATCCGAATCCGGTTCCGGTCGGTGGAACACCGCCACGTTCAGGAAAATTCCGCAACTGCGGCGCCATCGATATTCCCGGAAACCAGGGCATCACCGCGGGTTGGGCCGACACATATCGGTTTACCCTCGCCGGACAATACTTCGTTTTGGATGGCGGCGATGGTCAGCCGGTCGTGCCCCCGGGCGATTACATCATTCGCATCACCGTGAATCCGCCGTTTGTGGCCCAGGCCGGCGAGCCTTGCCCAAACGTCGATCCACAGGGTTTCTGTCATCAGTTACCAGAGACCAACTACAGCGACAACATCGGCACCGCAAAGATTACGATTTCGGAGCATCCCGGACGTCAGGGCACTGGACCATTGGCAGGAAATACTGATCCCACCATCGAGTGCGATCATGGCTGCGGTGGCAATAACAACAACTAAGCCAAATATCACCGAGCGATTCGACATTAATGGTAACAGTTCGAGATTTTGTTGATCGTCGCTCGATCGTGCGCAAGATCTGGGGCGACCCGGATCTTGTGCTTCTCATCTTCGCTGGTTCAGCCGCCGAGTTTGCACTTAACCGGGCGGTGGATTGGCTTTTCTTCACCGGTGAAATCCCACGTGACCCGATCGGCCGGCTCTTCTCGACTGTCCGCTACGCCCAGGAGATAGTGTTCGTCGACGAGGAGAAAGCACGGCGCACTCTCGATCGAATAAACGCGCAACATGCATCAGTCGAACATGAGCGCGGCCAAACCATCCCTGATTGGGCTTACCGCGACGTGCTCTACATGTTGATCGATTATTCAGAGCGTGCTTACGCGCTGCTCTACAGATCATTGTCGCCGCGTCAACAAAGCGACTTGTTTGAAGTGTTTCTCCGGATCGGTGAGGCGTTGTGCATCCCGCAGTTGCCCAGCACGTACACGGAATGGCAGCTCGATCGACGCCGCCATCTCGTTCGCGATCTGAGTTACAGCAAACACACAGCCCTGCTCTACCAGGCCTACCGCAAACATCTGGGGATGTGGCGCTATTACTTATTGCTTGAAGTACAAGCCCTACTGGTACCCGACGAAGTTCGACGGCTGCTCCATCTAAACTCGACTCCGCTCATCTCCGGCGCCGCTCGAACCTACGGAAAGATCGGCAGCAGTCCTCTCCGATCGCTGGCCCACACTTTACTAGTTCCGCCGCGCTATTGGTCTGAGGTGCGAAACTTCGCTAGAAGCTAAAGTGTGAAGGGAAATTGAGCCGAGCAGGACTCGAACCTGCGACCCACTGGTTAAAAGCCAGTTGCTCTACCGACTGAGCTATCGGCCCACGTGCAGGAGGGCATTCTACCGAACGAGAGCGAGATTGTCCAAGCCGCGGTTTTTGGGTGTTGCCCTAATTTGAAACTGTTCTCTGCGTTCTCTGCGTACCTCTGCGAACTCTGCGTTGAATTCACGTCTAAAACAAATAAACGCAGAGAGCGCAGAGGTACGCAGAGTTACGCAGAGAAGAAAATAGGGCACTACCTATCTTCGCGAAGAACGCGGATCTAATCACGCAGCCAGCCGCCTAATGCCGAGTCCTGGACAATGATCGTCTGCGAGCGTTCGGGGCCGGTGGAGATGAGGCCGATGGGGACGCCGATCTGTTCGGAAAGGAAGTCGACGTAACGACGTGCGTTCGTGGGCAGGGAAGCGAGCTCGGTCATGCCGAGGGTGGAGCTACGCCAGCCGGGCAACGTTGCGTACACCGGTTCGATGCGACGGAGATCCTGTGAGACTGCCGGCAGTGACTCGCATACTTTGCCGTCGAGCTTGTAACCAGTGCAGACTTTGATCTCGTCGAGCTCGTCGAGGACGTCGAGTTTCGTTAGAGCTACTGAAGAGAAACCGTTAATCTCCGCCGCGTAGCGGGTCGCAAACGCGTCGAACCAACCGCAGCGCCGAGGGCGACCGGTTGATGCGCCATACTCGCGCCCACGCTCACGGATCATCTGGCCCAACTCCGCTTCACCTTCGAGCATTTCCGTCGGAAACGGGCCTTCACCGACACGTGTCGTGTACGTACGCACAATTCCAAGCACGCCGTTCAGACGATTCGGCGCGAGGCCCGTGCCAATGATGGCGCCGCCGGCGACAGTGGTTGAAGACGTAACAAAGGGATAGGTCCCGTGGTCCACGTCGAGCAACGTGGCCTGCGCGCCTTCAAGCAGGATCGACTTGCCTTCAGTCGCTGCGATATTGAGATAGTGTGTAGTGTCGGCGATGAATGGACCAAGTCGCTCGGTCAGCACCGACATCTCGTTAAAGATCTCGTCGGCACTCAGTCGCTCCCCGCCGTAAGCTTCGATGATGCGATTCGCGTCTTCGAGATTGCGCTCGATACGAGAACGCAGCACGTCGGGCACGAGTGCGTCAGCCGTGCGGATGCCGCGTCGCCCTGCCTTGTCTTCGTAGGCCGGACCAATACCACGCAACGTAGTTCCGACTTTCTCATTTCCGAGACGCTCTTCACTGGTGTGGTCCAACGCGCGATGGTAGGGAAAGATCAGATGCGCGCGCGAACTGATCTTCACTCGTTCCGGCGAGACTTCGATGCCCTGTTGCGTGAGTCGATCGGCTTCGACGAAGAACGCCTTCGGATCGATGACCATGCCGTTGCCGAGCACACATGTCTTGCCACGATGCACGATTCCAGACGGCAACAAGTGAAGCACAAACGACTGGTCGCCAACCTGAACCGAGTGGCCCGCATTGTGGCCGCCCTGATAACGCGCCACGATGTCGAAACGCTCCGCGAGCAGATCGACGATCTTGCCTTTGCCTTCGTCGCCCCATTGAGCGCCGATCACTGCGATTACTTTAGACATAAGCCATTTCCTGGTACAGCTCGAGATATTTGGCAGCGGCTGCTTCCCAGGAATTATCTACCAACATTCCATTGTGCTGGATCTTTTGCCAATGCTCGGGCCGGCCATAAAAGTAAAGTGCCTCGCGTATTTTTTCAAGTAAAGCACCTGCTTCATAAGGTCCAAACTTAAATCCATTGCCACTACCGTCGGCGGGATTGAACTGTTGGACCGTGTCGTCAAGTCCACCAGTCGCGCGCACGATCGGAACGGTGGCGTAGCGCATGCTGTACATCTGGTTCAGACCGCACGGCTCGTACAGCGAAGGCATAAGAAACATGTCGGCGCCTGCCTCGATCTGGTGGGCCAACGGCTCACCTGCGTAACCTTTGTAGATACCAACCTGCTTTGGCGCCAGGTCGTGCAGGTGTTGCAGGAAGTCTTCATACTCGCGCGCGCCGGCACCCAAGGCGATGAAAAATGATCCGGTCTCGAGCATCGGACGCGCGATATTCCTAATCAGGTCGTAGCCTTTCTGGGCAACGAGTCGCGAGATGATGGCGATGATCGGTCGATCCGGATCTTCCATCAATCCAAAGCGTCGCAATAGATCGATCTTGCACTCGCGCTTTCCAGATAGATCGTCAGCGGAGAAATTTGCCGCGATGTGCGAATCGGTTTCCGGATTCCAAATTTCGTAATCGACGCCGTTCGCGATTCCGACCAGACGGTCGCGACGCGCGCGCAACAGCCAGTCGAGTCCATGACCTTGTTCGGGTGTTTGAATCTCACTCGCATAACGCGGGCTCACGGTCGAGAGCGCGTCGGCGGCGATGATACCGGCTTTCAGCGCGGAGGCATGACGGTCCAACCGGAAGTCGTCGCCTTCAGGCGGATCACCAAAGCCAAGCCACCAGAGATCACCTGCATCAAACAAACCCTGGTAGCCGACGTTATGAAGTGACAACAAAGACCTGGTGTTTTTAAAGAACTCATCGTAACGACGTCGCGCGCGCAGCTCAGCGATCGCGAAACCGCAAGGCCAATCGTTTCCATGCACGACGTCCGCTGCGAAGCCCAGGTGTTTCAGGAGAGCGAGCGCGGCGCGAGAGAAAAACGCGTAACGAATGTGGTCGTCGTTGTAACCGTAGATGTCAGGGCGCGCGAAGAACTCGGGAGCTTCGAGCAGGTAAGTTGGTGCGCCGGCAGTGTCGCTATACCAGAAACGAACGAGATGAACCTGCCCGCGCCATTCCACGCGAACGTTCTCAATCGAACCGCCGTTTAATAGCCCGCGATCGATCTGATCGTAGAGCGGAAGAATGAGTTTTGCGTCGACGCCCCGGTCGATGAGTGCCTTGGGCAGTGCGCCTGAGACATCCGCCAGCCCACCGGTTTTGGCAAAAGGCACAGCTTCAGATGTCAAGATGGCGACGCGCATACGGAGAGAGAGTTAGCCACAAAAAAGCACAGAACACAAAAAGTGATTTTGTGCCTGTGCCTTTTTGTGGCCGGTTTTAGCTTTGCATCGATGCGAGAAACTCGGCGTTGGACTTCGTCTTCTCGAGACGTTCGAGCACGACTTCCATCTGTTCGACTGGTGACAGCGGGTTCAACACGCGTCTCATCACCCAGATGCGATTCAGATCTTCCTTGCTGATCAGAAGCTCTTCCTTGCGTGTGCCGGACCGCTGCAAATCGATGGCCGGGAACAGACGCTTATCACTCAAACGACGGTCGAGGTGAATTTCAGAATTACCAGTGCCTTTGAACTCTTCGAAGATCACGTCGTCCATGCGCGAACCCGTGTCGATCAATGCCGTGGCGATAATCGTCAGCGAACCGCCCTCTTCGATGTTACGCGCCGCGCCGAAAAATCGTTTCGGACGTTGCAGAGCGTTGGAGTCGATACCGCCGGACAAGATCTTGCCGCTCGGCGGAACGACCGCGTTGTGCGCACGAGCGAGACGTGTGATCGAGTCGAGCAGGATAACCACGTCGCGTTTGTGCTCGACGAGTCGTTTGGCTTTCTCGATGACCATGTCAGCCACTTGCACGTGGCGAGTCGGTGGTTCGTCGAATGTTGACGAAATCACTTCACCATTGACGGAGCGCTGCATATCGGTGACTTCTTCCGGCCGCTCGTCTATGAGCAATACGATCAGAGTTGTTTCCGGATGGTTATGCGTCACCGAGTTGGCGATGGTTTGCAGCAGCATCGTTTTACCGGTGCGCGGCGGAGCGACGATCAAACCACGTTGACCCTTGCCCAGCGGCGTCACCAGGTCGATGACACGCGCGGAGAGGTTCTCCGAGGACGTCTCCATCTTCAACTGCTCCTGCGGATACAGCGGAGTGAGATTGTCGAAGAATACTTTTTCGCGCGCCTGATCCGGCGATTCGAAGTTAATAGCTTCGACTTTGATCAATGCAAAATATCGTTCACCTTCTTTGGGTGGACGAATCTGGCCGCTGACGGTATCGCCCGTGCGCAAGTCAAACTTGCGAATCTGTGAAGGCGAAACGTAGATGTCATCCGGCCCCGGGAGATAGTTGTACTCAGGGGCGCGGAGAAAGCCGAAACCATCCGGCAACGTTTCCAGCACACCTTCAGAGAAGATGAGACCGCTCTTTTCCGTTTGTGCGGCCAGTACTTTGAAGATGAGCTCCTGCTTACGCATGCCCGTAGCGCCGGGCACGTCCATGCTCTTGGCAATCTGCGTAAGTTTGGAGATCGACATCTCCTTGAGATCGGCCAGATTATGAAAGCCTTCATTCTTGCCGTCGCGGCTTTCTCTGGGTTCTCGTTCGGGAGCTTCGGCGGTTGCGACAGTGCTGCCGCCATCGTCTCCATTGTCGGCGTTGTTCGCGCTTGAAGCGCGTGAACGTGTTCGTTGTGACATGTCAGTTGTTCTCTAGTATTTCTCTAACGCAGTTTCAGCGATTATCAATTCCTTGATTTATTGGATGTGAACGATTGAGTGGTAAAGCGAGAGATGCAGGACGCGCGTAGCTCCCACGTCATTCGCGGGACAATAAGTACGATTCTCCTCAAACGGTGTTATGCAATGTAACTCAACTTTTCGCGCGCGGCAAATCAGTAACACTTGGATGCCACCCACTCAACGGGCGTGGCCCTGAAATTCAAGTTGACCAAAAGGGGGCAGATGAGAATTTCGGATTCGGTTTTCAGGATACTAACTTAACGTTGCAAAGCGCAAACGAACAACACATGACTGTGTTATATGTGTGGATAAAACCAGCCACACATTTACATAGAAATTACTCACCGATCAATTGCGCTTTTTATCGCCCGCCAAAGCTCTTCGCGACCGCGGCCGCTTTTGGCCGAGTAGGCCATAACGCTGTCGACATTGAGCACGCGTGCAATTCGCCCCAGGTTCTTTCTTAACTCGTTGTTCGAAAGCTTATCGGATTTCGTGGCAACAGTTAATCGCGGCTTGTTACTTTCCTCAAGCCATTCGTGAAGTTGCAAATCCTGTTTTGTGGGTTCGTGACGCGAATCTACGATGTGAATTGATAGCACAAGCTGGCGGCGCAAAGCAAGAAAAGTGGTGGCCATCTCGCCCCAACTCGATTTTATTTCCTTTGGTACACGAGCGTACCCAAAGCCCGGAAAATCCACGAACCGAAACTGATTGTTGATCTCGAAGAAGTTCAGCGCCTGAGTGCGGCCGGGTGTTGAAGACGTCCGCGCCAGGCCGTGAACCGAGAGCAGGGAATTGATCAAGCTCGACTTACCGACGTTGGAG